>CALDFO010000256.1 GCA_937942205.1 uncultured Alphaproteobacteria bacterium | reverse complement strand
GGCCGTGGCCGGGCTGGCCATTGCGCTGGCGGGTGCGGCGCTGATGGCCTGTGCGCCCCGTTACGGCTATCACGACAGCTACGAGGGCCGTTACCACCGCAATTACGCGCCCGGAGGTGTCTATTACACCGACCGCGACCGCTATAACGATTCCTATTACTCTCAGTATCCGGACCGGGAATACCGCGACCGCGACTACGACCGGCGCCCCTATCGCTGAGGTGCGCCGCCCCATCCCGGGAAAAGGGCCGGTCTTCGCCGGCCCTTTTTTATGCCCGCTCAGCGACTTGAGGGCCGGGGCCATAGCGGGTATGAGGCGGTGTTTTCCGCATGAGATCGTCCATGACCGACACGCCTGAGGCCGCCCCGCTGCCGGACCGTCTTTCGACCAACCCCGCCAGCCCCTTTCACAATCCCGAGCTGCTGGAGCGCGGCGTGGGGGTGCGGTTCAACGGCGTGGACCGCAACAATGTCGAGGAATATTGCGTCAGCGAGGGCTGGGTGCGGCTGGCGGTGGGCAAGACCGTGGACCGGCACGGCAACGCCATGACCGTCAAATACAAGGGCACGGTCGAGCCCTATCTGCGATAACCAAAGGCCCGGTGTTTCCACCGGGCCTTTTGCCATTTAGCGGGATGCCGTCTAGCGGCTGGTATAGATCTGGACGGTGACGCGATTGGCGCCCATCGCCTGGCAGCGCATGTCCAGGCTGACCAGGTCGCGGGCCCGGCCGGGCAGGTCCAGCTTGTAGTACTGGCCGCGGCGCAGCACATCGCCGCGATTGACGTCCAGGGGCTGGGACCGGCCATTGCCGAAGCGCGCCGTCACGCGGCTGCAGCGGGCGTCGGCCTCCAGCGGACGCAGCGCCACCGCTTCGGCGCGCTGGCCGCGCCAGCCGGCAAAGCTGCCTTCGCGGTCGCCACGGCCCTCGAAGCGCACGCTGTCCAGATAGCGCCAGTCGTTGACCAGGTTGCTGCCCCAGTTGAAGACGCGGCTCCACTGGCTCTGCCATTGCGGGCTGCGGCGCCATTCCTCGCGATAGCGGCCGACATCGGCCACCACATGGATGCGGGCGCCGCGGCGGTTGTCGGCGCCGCAGTCGAAATCCAGGCGGGTGATGTTGCGCTCGCGGCCCGGCAGGTCCACGGCGCGGGGCTGGCCGTCCTCCAGCGTGCCCCGGAAAACGGTCTGGGAGCGGCCGTTGCCGAAGCGGGCATTGATGGCGCGGCACATGATGCGCCCGCCTTCGGCCCGGAACTGCAACGCCTCGATCGAGCCGCCCATGTTGAAGCTACGGCTTTCGCGGTCGCGGCCCTGGTCGATGCGGACGACGCCGACCTCGTCCCATGCCGCCAGGGCGGGGATGGCGGTGGCGGCGCACAGGGTGGCGGCCAGCATGGCGATTCGGGTTTTCATGAAATTTCTCCCATGGGATTTGCGGCGCGTAATTGCGCGTTTCAAACGGGTGCCCTCACGCGGGAACAACGGGTCGGGCGGGGCAAAGTTCCCGAAAAGGGGCGCGGGCCGGGCGATTTTCCGTGCCGTTCCGGCACAATATCCGTCGCGCACCGGCTTTCGGGAGCGGATTTCGCTGGCATGGCTTGTGAAGCGGACGCCCCGGAACATCGGGACGCGCGAAGGGGACACCATGCGGAAACAGATCTTGCTGGGCACCGCCCTGTCGGGAGCGGGGCTGCTGCTGGGCGTCACTTGCGCCCAGGCGGGCGGCTATGGCGGCCATACGGGCGGCGGCGTGCCGGGCATGGGCGGCGGCTTTGGCGGGCGCACGCCGGGCGTCAATGTCTATGCCCCGGTCAATGTCACCAACAACATCAACCGCGCGGTCAATATCGACATAGACAAGCGGGTGAACGTGTATGCGCCGGTCGAGGTCTATAAGCCCGTCAGCGTCACCAAGAATATCGACAACCGCAGCTGGGTGGACAATTCCAAGTATGTGGACACCTCCAGCAGCGTGTCGGTGAACAAGGAGATCAATGTCCGCACCACCAACGTCTTCAACTATGGCGGTGGCGGAGTGGGCGGCAGCGACCATAGTCATGGTGGCCAATGGGGCGGTCAATGGGGCGGTCACGGCGGCTGGGG
>CALDFO010000255.1 GCA_937942205.1 uncultured Alphaproteobacteria bacterium | reverse complement strand
TATCTCGTTTCGGCCTCGGTCTTTGTCATGGCCGCCGCCCTGGTGTCGCATCCGCAGATGGGCCGTGACCTGGCGCGGGCCGGCGTGGCGGCGGCCGCGCGCCTGCACGCCCTGTTCGATACGCCGTCTCCGGTCGTGCGATTGACCCTGGTGCCGGAGCAGCCCGCCGATGCCCGCACCCGGGCGCGGGCGACCATTCCCATCGCGCCGCGCGATGTCGCGCCCACCGACGACCGCCTGGCCGAGCCGGAATTCTCCGCCTCGGTGACGCTGATGATTTTGCCTGATCTGGCGCCGGAACCGCCCGCCCGCCTCGCGCCGCCCGCGCCGCGTCTTGCCAAGCCGCGCCTGCCGCGCCCCGCCATGCCGGAATTCGATGTCGCCATCGCGCCATCCGTTGCACCCTCTGTTGCCCCGGCCATTCCCGCGCCGCCGCCGCTGCCGGGCGAGCGTCTGACGCGCGGCGCGGGCCGCGCCGCCGATGCGGCACGCCGCCTGTCCGCCGGGCTGACGCCGGAGATGCTGCGCCACTTCGAACTGTTCCTCTATGTCAGCAAGGCGGCGCGCGGCCCGCTGGCGCAGCGCATGTATGTCTTCGACAAACAGGGCGGCGACCTCCGGCTGCTGCACGACTGGGCCGCGTCCACCGGCCGCGAGCAGAGCGAGGTCAATGCGCGCGGCCGCGCCAGCTTCACCACCACGCCGTCCGGTTATTACCAGCTCGATCCCCGGCGCATGTACCGGCGCTATCAATCCTGGTCCTGGGACCAGCCCATGCCCCATGCCATGTTCTTCAACTGGGAACGGCGCGGCCTTCAGACCGGCCTGGCGATCCATGCCGCCAGCGGCGATTGGCAAGGCAGGCTGGGCAGCCGCGCCAGCGCCGGTTGCGTGCAACTGGCGCCGGAAAACGCGCGGACGCTGTATGATCTGGTGCGCGGCCAGTATCGCGGGCAAACGCCGCGCTTCGCCTATAACGGCAAGACGCGCACCATGAGCAACCAGGGCGCCTTTCAGCGCGACGCCAAGGGCCGGCTTGCGATGGCGGACGGCTACAAGGTGCTGATCTTCATCGAGGACTATGGCGGCAGCGATCGGGTCGCGGCTCTCTACTGATCGGGGTGCGAGCCCGGCATTCCGCCGGGCGACCATCAGCATTCACCAGCTTCCTTCCCCCTTCGGTGCAACGCACCTGGAAGGGGGAAGGTGTCGCAGCGAAGTGTCTGCGGAGCAGACCTGAGCTGCGACGGATGGGGGTTATTCAATCAAGCGTGGCCGGTGACCAGCCACAGGATCAGAATGATCGGCAGCGGAATGCCGATGGCCCACAGCAGGACGGAACGCATGATGACCTCCCAAAAGTCGTGGCCAGAAATCTTGACCAAAAATCTTGGGATGGTAACGGCGCTATCGCGTTGAAAGTTCCCTGCTCAGGATTTCTCCCCCCGCGAGCGAAGCGACGAGCGGGGGGAGATGCCGGCCCGCAGGCTTGCCTGCGGAGGGCCGGCAGAGGGGGGTATCAAATAAATCCAGGCGCGAGCCCGGCACCCCGCCGGGCGACTCTCCGCATCCACCAGCTTCCTTCCCCCGCATGGCGAAGCCATCGGCGGGGGAAGGTGTCGCAGCGAAGTGTCTGCGGAGCAGACCTGAGCTGTGACGGATGGGGGAAATAAATAAAGCGATTGCGCCTCGCCGCCGCTTCAGACTCGGCGCAACTCGTACAGCGCAATCGCCGCGGCGTTGGAGACGTTCAGGCTCTCCACCGTGTGGGCGATGGGAATATAGGCGGCGGCCTCGCAATGCTCGCGCACCAGGCGGCGGATGCCCGCGCCTTCCGATCCCAGCACCAGCGCGACATCACCCACCGGCGCTGCCTCGGACAGGGATTGTTCGCCGTCGCCCGCCAGCGCGATGCGCCAGAAGCCGCGTTCGGCCAGTTCGTCCAGGGTACGGGCGATGTTCACCACCTCGACATAGGGGATCAGATCCAGCGCGCCGGAGGCCGCCTTGGCCAGCGCGCCCGACTGGGGCGGGGCATTGCGGTCCTGCACCACCACGGCGGTGACGCCGAAGGCGGCGGCGGTGCGCAGAATGGCCCCGACATTGTGGGGGTCCGACAACTGGTCCAGCACCAGGATGATGCGGCGCTGCCCGTTAGGGGCCTCGGCCAGGATGTCGTCCAGGTCGCGCGATTTCAGCGGCCAGGCTTCCAGGGCGGCGCCCTGATGCACCGCACCGGCGGGCAGCAGCCGGTCGATCGCGCCGGGTTCCATGATCTCGACCTGAACCCGCTTCAGCCGGTCCCTGCCCAGAGTTTCGACCGCCCGGGGGGTCAGGGCCGCCCGGCCCAGCTTGCGCCGGGGGTTGGCCAGGGCCGCTTCCACCGCATGGAGGCCATACAGCCATTGGCCGCCGGACCGGCCGGGCCGGTCGCGTTCGGGGGAACTCTTGGGCCCCGGCGGGGCGGCGGCGTGCGCCGGGCGTTCGGAATATCCGGGACTTTTCCCGGCTTTTCCCCCGCTTTTCGCAAAGCCGGGACGGCGGGTCTTGCCGGAATTCTGGCCGAAATCCTTGCCGGACCGGGCGGGGGGCTTTCTGGATCGCATGGCGCGCTTATAAAGAAGTGCCGTCCGGCGGCAAGCCGCCCCCGCCGGACAGGGCCGTCCAGGGACTTTCTCCTGGATTTTTCCTCGGATTTTCCTGGGAAATCCGCCCTTGACAGGTGGCCCCTGTTGACCAATAACCCGCGATCCGCAGCCACACCTTTTGGAGGAGTTTCTTCACCCGCTTCACACGAAACCGGGTGGATTACAGCAGCGCCGGCCGGAAATCGGGTTTACTCAACCCATTGACGTAGTTGGAAGAATAAAATCCGGAGGGGTGCCCGAGTGGCTAAAGGGGACGGACTGTAAATCCGTTGGCTACGCCTACGCTGGTTCGAATCCAGCCCCCTCCACCAACTGTCCGGCGACAGGCTGTAAGCGAGTGATGAAGGAGCCAGACCCAAGCGGGTGTAGCTCAATGGTAGAGCAACAGCCTTCCAAGCTGATGACGAGGGTTCGATTCCCTTCACCCGCTCCAGGAATTTTCCGCCGGCGCGCCGGCACTGACATCAACCGGCTTTTCAGGCCGCAGCAGACGACGAAAGAGACGAAGGACCGCACGTCATGGCGAAAGCAAAGTTTGAGCGTAACAAGCCGCACTGCAACATTGGCACGATTGGTCACGTTGACCATGGCAAGACGTC
>CALDFO010000254.1 GCA_937942205.1 uncultured Alphaproteobacteria bacterium | reverse complement strand
CGTGATGGACGGCGAGAACATCCTCAAGGCCAAGGATCTCAACCTGCTGCGCGCCCGCATCGGCATGGTGTTCCAGAAGCCCACGCCCTTTCCCATGTCGATCTATGACAATGTCGCCTTCGGCATAAAGCTGTATGAGCGCCTTCCCAAGTCCGAGATGGACGGCCGGGTGGAAAGCGCCCTGTCCCGCGCCGCGCTGTGGACCGAGGTGAAGGACAAGCTGAACGCTTCGGGCCTGTCGCTGTCGGGCGGCCAGCAGCAGCGCCTGTGCATCGCGCGCAGCGTGGCGACCAAGCCGGAAGTGATCCTGCTGGACGAGCCCTGCTCGGCGCTGGACCCGATCTCCACCGCCAAGATCGAGGAACTGATCGAGGAACTGGCGAACGACTACACCATCGTGATCGTCACCCACAACATGCAGCAGGCCAGCCGTTCCAGCGATTACACCGCCTTCATGTATCTGGGCGAGTTGATCGAATATGGGGCGACGGAAAAGATCTTCACCGCGCCCGACAATAAGCGGACCGAGCAGTATATTACTGGCCGTTTCGGCTAATAAGGGCGCGGTCTTTTTGCACCGTGGGTTCGTCGGCCGTGCTCACGTACTCTGGGTACGCTCCGCGCGGCCTCCTGCCCATGTCGCAAAATCCCGTGCGCTTGAATGAGAGGAAATAAAAAGGCCGCCCCGACGGGCGGCCTTTTTCACACCTTGTCATCCCCGGCGAGCGGGGCGCGCCGCGCCCCGCGAGGGAAGGGGATCCAACTTTCGACGCCTGTGACTCTGGATGGGCGGCTCGAGGCCGCCCATGGTGAGGGTATGATGGCCGTCACCCTGTTTTCCTCCCCCGTTTACGGGGGAGGTGCCGCGTAGCGGCGGAGGGGGCAGCACAGGCCAGCCTCCGCCTTATGCGCGAAGCGCATCCAAAGGGGGAGGTGGTTTCAGCGTGCGCTGCCGACCTCTTGGGAGGCAAGGGAAAGCTGAAACCGGAGGGGGTTCATAAAAGAACTTCTCAAACATAATCCTCGGCCCGCGTCTCATCCACGCCCGGCCTGGCGATGGCGCGGAACACCGGCGTCAGCACCACGCAGATCGCGAGGTTCAGCACCAGGGCGCTGACCGCCGCATAACAGGGAATAGTCAGCCCGAAGAGATGGATGGCATAGGTGGAGCTCTTGAAGCCCAATTCCGCCACCATCCAGGTGCCCGCGATCAGGCCCGCCGCCCAGCCCGCCAGCAGCGCCAGGGGGTGGAAGAAGCGGGTATAGAGCGCGATCAGAACCGAGGGCAGGGTCTGGCACATCCAGATGCCGCCCAGAAGCTGAAGCTGGATGGCATAGGTGCTTTTCAGCTCCAGCACGAAGATCAGCGCGCCGAACTTCACCACGATGGAGACGATCTTGGCGACAGAGGCTTCCTGCGCGCCCGTGCAATTGGGATTGATGAACTCCTTGTAGATGTTGCGCGTGAACAGGTTGGCGCAGGCGATGGACATGATCGCGGCGGGCACCAGGGCGCCGATGGCGATGGCGGCGAAGGCCACGCCCGCGAACCAGTCCGGGAACATCTTGAGGAACAGCGCCGGCACCGCGAAATTGTTGCCGAAGGCGGCGAAGCCGTCGGCATATTCCGGTGACGCCTTCACCCCCGCCGCGATGGCCATGTAGCCCAACAGCGCGATCAGGGCCAAGGCCAGCGAATAGGCCGGCAGGATCATGGCGTTGCGCCGGATCACATGACGGCTGGACGAGGACAACAGGCCCGTCACCGCATGGGGATAGAGGAACAGCGCCAGGATGGAGCCCAGCGCCAGGCTGGCATAGGCGAATTCCGCGCCCAGGTCCGCGCCTGCGCCTTTGGCCAGCAGGATGGTTTCCTTCGGCACCGCCTCGAACACCTTGCCATAGCCGCCAAGCTGGGTGGGGATGAAGATGATGGCGGCGAAGACGGTGACATAGACCAGCATGTCCTTGACCACCGCGATCAGCGCGGGCGCGCGCAGGCCGCTGGAATAGGTGTAGAAGGCCAGGATGGTGAAGGCGATCAGCAGCGGCACGTCCACCGCGCCGAAGCCCGGCAGGGTCATGGTGACGTTCATCCCCAGCGCCGCCAGCACCACCTGCATCCCCACAAGCTGCAGCGCGATATAGGGCATGGTGGCGACGATGCCGGTGACGGCGATGGCCAGCGCCAGGCTCTTGCTGCCGAAGCGGCCCTTCACGAAATCGGCGGCGGTGACATAGCCGTGTTTGCGCGCCACCGACCACAGGCGCGGAAACACCAGGAACAGCAGCGGATACATCAGGATGGTGTAGGGCACGGCGAAAAAGCCGGGCGCGCCCGCGCCGAACATCAAGGCGGGCACGGCGATGAAGGTATAGGCGGTGTAGAGATCGCCGCCCAGCAGGAACCAGGTGACCCAGGTGCCGAAGCGGCGGCCGCCCAGGCCCCATTCATGAAGCTGGGACAGATCGCCCGCGCGCCAGCGCGACGCGACGAAGCCGATGCCGGTGACCAGCGCGAACAGGCCGAGAAAGACGGCCAGGGTGACGGGATTGGGCGCCATGCTCATTTGCGGCGCTCTTCGGACAGATAGACCGGCAGGATGCAGAGCGCCCCCAGCAGGATCCAGCTCATCTGGAACCAGTAGAAGAAGGGCACGCCCAGCAGGGTGGGTTCGATGCGGTTGTAGAACGGCACCCACAGCAGCGCGATATAAGGCAGCAGCAGAAACAGATAGACCGGACGCAGCCTCCGGCGCGGCGTTTCAGGCTTGTCTTCGACCATGGTCCCCAACCCATAAGAAAGCGCCGCCCGGCCTTGTCAGGGGCCGGGCGGCGCGATGCTTCTAACACATTTTCGCGGAAATCAGCGCGGCGGGCCGGACGGATTGCCGTGCTCGTCCACGCCCTGGGTGGTGTTGGGGCCGATGCCCGACAGGATCAGCACCGCCGGCTCCTTTTCGCCCGCCCGGGCCCCGTCCCAATGGATGCCCTTCAGCTTGTCCACGGCCACCGCGCCGGCGTGGACCGGATAGGTGGTGCGCTCGTCATAGACGCTGCTGGAGGACACCCACCAGGTGCCCGAGACGATATAGGCCCAGCGCTCGTTGTTGTGGAAATGCGGCTTGGAGAAGTTGCCCGGATACCACTTGTACATCACCGTATAGGGGCCGGGCTTGGACGGATCGCCGTACAGGATGCACATTTCCTGCTTGCCGGGGGTGCCGGAGCATTTCAGATCCTTGGCTTCGGTCACGGTGACGCGCGCAGGGTCGGGCTTGGGGCCGATCGGGTCTTTGACGGTGACGCCGACCTTGGGATCCTTCTGGGCCAGCGCATAGCCGCCGGCGCCCGCGCCGAAGGCCACCGCCGTGACCAGAATCACGTTGGCAAGCTTCATCTGGAAATCCTCTCCTGGGGTTTATGAGAGGATGATAGGCATGGCCGCGCGGCCGAGGCAATTAACCTGCTTCTTCGCGCTTGCAGCACGGCCCGCGCCGGCTTTCCGGCGCGGGCCTGTGCAGAGATAGGATTGGATCAGGCCGAGCGGCGGCTCACCACCACCAGGCCCAGGCCCGCCAGGATGGCGGCGATGCCCGCGGCGGTGGGAATCCAGACGTTATGTTCTTCCTGGGTGTTGATCTGGATGGGACCGGCATCGACCACATTCTTGGTCTCGGTCCATTCGATGCTGCGGAAAATCAGGCCCGCCACACCGGCCAGGATCAGCACCACACCCAAAATCGCAATCGGCTTCATTGGATATCCTCCCGCGCGTTCCAATGGGCAGACAACCCGCGCGGGAACCTTTGGTTCCACTCAGCCGGCCAGGTGCGTGATCCGGCGATAGGACAGCGCCTCGGCGATATGGGCCTTGCCGGTGATCTGTGCGCCCGCCAGGTCGGCGATGGTGCGCGCCACTTTCAGAACCCGGTGATAGCCGCGCGCCGACAGCCGCATATGATCGGCCGCTTCGGTCAGCAGTTTCGACCCCGCCGCGTCGGGGGTGGCGACGCGGTCCAGCAGTTCGCCCTCGGCCTCGGCATTGGTGCGGACGCCGTGCCCGTCAAAGCGGTGGCGCTGCACCGTGCGTGCCGCCGCCACGCGGGCGGCGACCTCGGCGCTGCCTTCGGCGGCGGGTGGCAAAGTGAGATCGGCGGCGGTGACGCCCTGCACCTCGACATGCATGTCGATGCGGTCGAACAGCGGGCCGGAAATGCGCGCCTGATAGTCGCCCGCGCATTTGGGCGCGCGCCCGCAGCCCAGGGCGGGATCGCCCAGATAACCGCAGCGGCAGGGATTCATCGCCGCGATCAACTGGAAGCGGGCGGGAAAGCGGACATGGGCGTTGGCGCGGGCCACCACCGCCTCGCCGGTTTCGATGGGCTGGCGCAGGCTGTCCAGCACGCCGCGCTGGAATTCCGGCAGTTCATCCAGGAACAGGACGCCCAGATGCGCCAGCGATACCTCGCCGGGTTTCACTTTCAGCCCGCCGCCCACCAGCGCCGCCATCGAGGCGGAATGATGCGGATTGCGGAACGGCCGTGCGCGCGAGATCGCGCCGTCTTCCAGCGCGCCCGCCAGCGATTGAACCAGGGACAGTTCCAGCGCCTCGCGCGCATCCAGCGGCGGCAGCAGCCCGGGCAGGCGCTGGGCCAGCATGGACTTGCCCGCGCCCGGCGGGCCGATCATCAAAAGATTGTGGCCGCCCGCCGCCGCGATCTCCAGTGCGCGCTTGGCGCTTTCCTGCCCCTTCACATCGCGCAGGTCGGGCGCGGCGCGGCCCATCTGCGCCACGCGCGGCACCGGCGGCGACAGGACCGAGGCGCCTTTCATGTGATTGACCAGGGCGATCAGCGACGGCGTGGCCAGAATCTCCACTCCGCCCGCGAAGGCCGCTTCCGGGCCGTTGGCGGCGGGACAGATCAGGCCGCGCTCCCGTTCCGAGGCCGCCAGCGCGGCGGGCAGCACCCCGGCCACGCCGGTGACCGCCGCATCCAGCGACAGTTCGCCCAGCGCCACGAAATTGGCCATCTCGCTGGCGGGCAGCACGCCCATTGCCGCCAACAGGCCCAGCGCGATGGGAAGGTCGTAATGCGAACCTTCCTTGGGCAGGTCGGCGGGGGCGAGATTGACGGTGATGCGCTTGAAGGGCAGCGCCAGCCCGATGGCGGCCAGGGCGGCGCGCACCCGCTCGCGGCTTTCGGCCACCGCCTTGTCGGCCAGACCCACGGTATTGAACTGCCCGCC
>CALDFO010000253.1 GCA_937942205.1 uncultured Alphaproteobacteria bacterium | reverse complement strand
TCTGGCCCCGCTCGGCCAGCCGCTTGAGGCCCTCGGCCATACCGGGACGCAGGCGGTACCGGCCATTGTCGTTCTCCCACACGTGGGGAAACCGGATACCGCGCCAGAGCGGGTGCTTGGAGAAACGGTCGAGAAACGCGCCGAAATCCGCCGCGGACGGGTCCAGCCGCCCCACCACGCCCACGAACAAGGGATCGCCGGCGGCGCGTTCCAGAATCCAGAGATTGTCCTCGATCCAGGAGCTGGCCTCGACCACGATCGCCCCCACGATCCCGGCGGGCACCGCCAGCGGACGATAGGTCCGCGGCAACGCCACCTGCGGCGGCTGGCCGGGTGGGCCGGACCAGGGCGCGCCTTGCGGACGGCGCGGATCGGTCAAATGCAGATGCGCATCAATGATGGGAATGGGCGCGGCCGCCGCGACAGCCGGGGCGGACACCCATGATGCCGCACCCGCCAGGAAGGCTCGCCGCCGCATGGCCATTTCGCCCCCGCCCGTGCCGGTTTCAAGCCATGGTCATACACAAAGCCCCGATGGACGTCATCGGGGCCTTGCAGGACTGCTCGCCTGGAAGGACGTCAGTTGGGGTCTTGATGCTTGGGCCTGGCGGGCGCGCTGGGACCGGACGGCTGGGCATCCTTGTCGCCAGATGCCTGTTGATGTTGCCGGTCCTGGCGTTTGTCGGCGGTATGGGCCGCGGCATCCGGCCCGGCCACCGCCGCGACCGATCTGTCGTCGGCCGTTTTGGCCTGATGGGCATTCACCGTCTCGGCCTGAGCGGCGACGGACAGGGCCGCGAAAGCGGCGACGGCAATGAAAATGGCGACCGGTTTCATGGACGTGTCTCCCTGATACCGGGATAACCGCCGGGGCCGCGCTTTGGTTGCGCCGGTTCCCTGCCCGAAAGTCAGGTGTGAATCGGCATCTGGCGCGCGGTACAGCCTTCGGCGGCGGTCTGCGTCACCAGCAGATCGTCATTGAAGGGATTGGTTTCCATGCCGTCGCTGCACACCAGCCCGCCGGGCTGGACGTCACCCGTCCCGACCGGCTGGGCTTCGCCCGGCATCGGCACCGGCATCACCATGGCGTCGGGGATGACCGTTTCGGCGGTCAGCAGGACCATGGACAAACCGGCCGCCAGAAGACGGCCGGTACGCATCCTTGCTTGGACAGTCATTCTCGCGCCCCTCGCGGGATACAGGCCCTTGCGCGCCAGCATGACAGAGGCCGCGCGCCAAGAACATACGAAATCGCCGCAAGCGCGGGAACCGCTTGCGGCGATTAAGGTTGAAAAACCCGGTTCCGCGCGGAACCCGGGATTCAGACGCGGGTCTTGAGGAACTCATAGCTGCGGCGGACCATCTCCAGCGGCGCGGGATCATACGGTCCTTCGATCTCCAGATAGGCGCGGCTGACCGCCGCCTGGCGCGCCGCCGCCAGCACATCGGTCCAGTTGACCAGGCCGGTGCCGATCACCGCGCTGATCATCTTGTTGTTGGTGTTGGGAATGCCGTCCGGCTTGAGGTCCTTGATGTGCAGGGCGGTGAAGCGCTTGGGATATTTGCGCAAGTAAGCCGCCGGATCGGCGCCCGCCGCCCGCACCCAGCCGATGTCCATTTCCATGTTCACCAGCGCCGGATCGGTTTCCTTGATCAGGATATCCAGCGCCGGAACGCCGTCCACGGTCTTGAACTCGATGCCGTGATTGTGGAAGCCGAAGCTCAGGCCCGCCGCCTTGCACATCCGGCCCAGCGTGTTGAACTGCTCGGCATTGCGCTGCCAGTCGGACATGGGCGCGCCGGTCATCAGGATATTGCGGTCCAGCGGATAGAGCGGGAAGGAACAGGTGATGTCCTTGACGCCCGCCGCCTTGGCCGCGTCGATGGTCTTCTGGGCGTCCTCGCGCAGCGCCGGGCCGCTGGCATGGACGCTGTCCCAGGTGAAGCCCAGTCCGTTGTAAATCTTGCGGAGTTCGGCGGGGCCGCGTCCGTTCATGGTCAGGTTGGATTGCACCAGGCGGAAGCCGATGTCGCGCACCTTTTTCAGGGTGCCGTCAAAGTCCTTCGCCAGGTCGTCGCGCACCGTATAGAGCTGGATGCCCAGCGCGATCTTCTGGTTGGCGAAAGCGGTGGAACCGGACGCGGCCAGGGCGGCGGCGCCGGCAAGGAAGGAGCGGCGATTGGTCAGCATGGGCGTCTCCTGTGTTCTGGTTAGTTGCGGCGGGG
>CALDFO010000252.1 GCA_937942205.1 uncultured Alphaproteobacteria bacterium | reverse complement strand
GACAATGCCGACCTGCGCGGGCGGCTGGAGGCGGAGGAAGCCGGCACCCATTACGGCACCACCCTGCCCAAGCTGGCCGCCGATCTGACCTGGCAGGGCGACGGCCAGAGCCTGGACACCTCGCTGCTCTATTACCGCGACCTGGACTATCGCCTGGGCTTCGGCACCCGTCAGCGTTTCGACGGCGGCGGCGCGCCGCTGCGCGACGCCGAATATGACTCGGTGGGACAGGTCGAACACATGCAGGCCAGCACCGCCTACCGCCGGATGCTGTGGGACGGCGAAGTGACGGCCAACGCCGTGGTCAAGAACCGCCGCTGGTATGCCGACACCGCCGAGCGTCCCATTCTGCCGCTGGACGGCGGCCAGCAGGGCAAGGAACGCAACTATCAGCGCAACGCCGAACTGCAGGCGCAGTATGAAGTTCCTCTCAGCGAGAGCCAGCAATTGTCGCTGTTCGCCAGCCATCGCACCGGCGAGGAAACCGTGGCGCGCGCCTATGCCACCGCCAGCCGCGCCGACCGCACCCAGGAACGGCGCGGCAGCCGTGAATCCATCCTGCGCGCGGCCTGGCGCCAGGACACCCGCTACCTGGCGGTGGAAGCGGGCGCCGAAGGCGCGGTGAACATCCTCAACAGCCGCAGCAGCCTGTGGCAGAACGAAACGCCGGCCGTCCTGCCCGCCGCCAATGTGCGCATCGCCGAACAGCGCGGCGAGGCTTTCGTCACCGGCAATCTGCGCCTGTCGCGCGTTCTGTCCACCGAACTGGGGATGCGCTACGAAACCTCCACCCTCACCCAGAGCGGCGACAGCAACCTGGTCAAGGACCTGTCCTTCGCCAAGCCGCGCGCCCTGGCGACCTGGCGCATGACGCCCGACAGCGACCTGCGCCTGCTGGCCGAGCGCACCGCCGGCCAGCTGTCCTTTTCCAACTTCGTCAGCTCGGCCAGCGTGGTGAACGACACCGTCAAGGCCGGCAACAAGAACCTGGAGCCGGACCGCACCACCCGGCTGGAAGTGTCGCTGGAACAGCGTTTCTGGGACCGGGGCGCCGTCACCGTCACCCTGCGGCGCGAAAATGTCACCGCCGTGGTGGATCACATGCCCATCTTCGACGAAGGCGACATGTATGACGCGATCGGCAATATCGGCAACGGCCGCCGCGACGTCTTGCAGGCCAACCTGACCCTGCCGATGGACCGGATGGCGCTGGACGGGGTGACGATCCAGGCCGCCGGAAACCTGCGCCATACCAAGGTGGACGATCCCTCCACCGGGCTGCACCGGCCCTTTTCCGGCGCCCAGCCATTTGACGGCTGGGTCAGCCTGACCCACGACCTGCCGGACATGGGCGTGCGCTGGGGCACCACCTATTCGCTGCGCGACGAGGAACGCTATTACATGGCCAGCGAGTTCGAGCGCACCATCGAACCGGGACGCCTGGAAGCCTTTGTCGAATACAAGCCGGAAGGCCGCTGGACGATGAAGGTGTTCGGCCGCCGCATGCTCCAGACCCCGGTGATCCGCGAACGGGCGGTCTATGACGGGCTGCGCGGCACCGGCCCGCTGGCCTATACGGAAAACCGCGCCCTCAACACCGGCATGGTGGTGGGCGTGAACATCCAGCGCAGCTTCGCCTATTGATCCGGCCCGGCCTTCGCGGCACGGCCCGCTGTCAATCCTTCGGCGT
>CALDFO010000251.1 GCA_937942205.1 uncultured Alphaproteobacteria bacterium | reverse complement strand
GCTCCTTGCCCGCCAGGTTGATGGGCGCGCCGCCGGCGCCCGCCTGGATGATGGCCTGCGGGCCGGCGCTGACGCGACTGTGATTGTAGGAGACCGAGGTATAGCTGCTCAGTTCCGGCAGGAAGTTGATGTTGATGGCCGCGTCCACGCCATCCACATTCACCGAACCGATATTGCGGTCGATGCTGATGCCCTGGTCCTGGTCGAAGCTGGTGACGATGCGGTTCTTGAACTGGGTGTTGTAGAGCGACAGGGTGAAGGCCACCATTTCGTCGGTGTAGCGATAGCCGAACTCGAAATGGTTGGAGGTTTCGGGCCGCACCGTCGAGAAGCTGCTGTACTGGCAGCCCGGCGTGCCGGGGGTCTGGCACGATCCGTTGTTGCCGCCGTTATACAGATTGTCGGTGCGCGGCGCGGCGATGCCCGCCGCATAGTTGAAATAGGCCTGATGCTCCGGCCCGAAGGGGGAGATCGAGAGGCCGATATTGGGCAGCACGCGGCTGAAATTCACCGTCTTCTGCGCCGGCGGAACAAACAGATTGGTGGTGCTGCCCGGCAGGGTGAGCGCGCCATTGGCCGCCAGCGCCGAGGTCGGCGCGGCGGTGGTGCAGGTGGGGAAGCCCACGCCCGACGAGCCCGTGACCTGGAGGTAGCAGAGCTGGTTCAGGTCGCGCTGCATGAAGGGCATGCGGATACCGGCGCTGACATGGCCCATGCGGTCGAAGAAGTCGCCCTCATAGGCGAAACCGACCTGGTTGAGGACGGCGCGGCTGCGGCGATCGCGGCCGCGGATCGGCACGCCGTCATTGCCCGTCACGCGATGGGTGGTGTCGCGATAGCCGGCGAAGGGATCGAAAGGATAGGCGTTGCCGTCCAGGAAGGCGTACTGGCCGGTCTGGCGGTGCAGGCCGTAATCCAGCGTATAGGCGAGCTGGACCGCGTGTTCCTCGGTGATCCGGTAGACCAGCGAGGTGTTGAGGCCATAGCGGATGGTATTGGTGGTGTTGGGGGTATAGACGCCGACCGTATCCAGCGCGTCGCCGTCGCCGTTTAGGTCGCGGCCCAGCGTGCCGGTGGCGCCGCGCAGGCGCGCATCGGTCTCGCTGAGGCCGGTATAGCCGCCGCCATTGGCCAGGACATACTGGACCGACGGGTCCACCGTCAGCACCAGTCCCTCGGCAAGGCGGAACAGCGAGGACAGGCGGATATTGCCCGTGTCGGACGGATTGATGCGGACGCCGTAGAAATTGCTGCAGCCATTGTCGAGCTGCGCGGTACCCGCCACCGGGGTGACGCGGGCGCAGGTGCGCAGATTGTCGAAGTTCAGCCCGAAGCCCTGGGCGTTGCTGGTCAGGCCGGTGCCGGTGAAGCCGCCATTGGCGCCAAAGGCGATAGTGGGCGCGCCGGGACCGCCGGTCACCAGCGGAAAGGGCGTAACGCCGTTGAAGACGGCGGGATTGCTGGTGGGCGTCAGGGTCGAGAGCGTGGGATAGAAAGTGGGGTTGTTGTAGAAATGATTGCGGTTCTGGTTCCAGTGCATGGCCAGTTGCACCCAGCCCAGGTCGCCCAGGTCCTGGAAGATCGCGGCATTGAACTGCTTCTTCTGCAGATGGCCCGGCCCCTTGAACTTGTCATAGTCGGTGTAGGACAGGCTGGCGAAGGCCGTGGTGCCCCAGGGACCGAAAGCGCCGGTATCCACCTTCACGAAAACGCGCTTGTAGTTGTTGGAGCCCACGCTGCCGTCCACCAGCACCTTGCCGGTCTCGGACGGACGGATGGTGCGGAGCGCCACCACGCCGCCGGTGGCGGCGGCGGTGGGGCTGTCGGCGTCGGTGGTGCCTTGGTTGACGCTGGCGGTGCCGATGATCTCGGAATCCATCGCCTGGTTGGTGTAGATGGCGTAGTTGCCGGTGTCGTTCAGCGGCATACCGTCCCAGGTGAAGGAGATGTGGTTGCCGTCAAAGCCGTGGATGCGGACATTGCCGCCCGAATTGCCGTAGGGATCGCTGTTGGTGAAGTTGAAGCCCGGCACCTTGTTGAGCATTTCGAACACCGTCTGGCCCGCGGGCTGGGTGTTGATGAAGCTCTGATCGATGGTGGCGCGCTGCTTGGGCACCGTGACCGGAACCATGATGCCGGACCCGCCGCCCGCGCCATAGCCGTCGCCGGTGACGGTCACCGTCTCGACCGCCTGGGTGCCGGTGGATTGCGCCTGGGCGGGAACCGCCGCCAGCAGCAGCATCAGGGGGCTCGCGCCCGCCATCAGGAATTTCGCCAGCTTCATGCCATACGCCATTGGTCTGTTCCCTTCTCCGCCGCCGCGCGAATGCGCGCGCCGACATGCGGTCTCCCGCGATGAATTCGATGATCCCTCAGGATGCAATGCCTTTGCGAACATCTTTCGCACGCAGCATCCGCATCGCGGCGTTTCCTAGACGGCGCATCGGACATATTCGTGAAGCGAAGATGGCGTTTTCGCTACGCATCACGAACCGCGTCCCACCGTACAGCATGGCTTGCAAAACACCCGTTCCCATGCGCGCGCCGCAGGCGCCAGGAAATTCTTCCGCGACAGTTTTTCGTCCGATTCAAGACGGGATGCGCGCGACACCGGAAATCGTGGCGAATCCGCCAGTGTGAAAATAACGGATGCGCGACGGCCCGCGCCGTACCGCGATGTCAGGACTGGATACCTTGCGTGAGACGGGCGCGCGGGCGGCCTTGCGCTGCGGCGAAGTGACCAAGGCCGCGCGGAAAGGTGTCAGCGGCCGGTACGGCCGCCATTTGAAACTTTTGCGATAATGCTCAAGATGGCGGCATGAAAACCATTTCACATCGCATCTCCGGCCTGTCCGCCAGCGGCGGCGGCCATACCCCCGTCTTCAACCCCGCCACCGGCGCGCAAACGGCGCAGGTCGCATCCGGCGGCGCGGCGGAGGTGGACGCGGCGGTGGCGGCGGCGGCCAGGGCCTTTCCCGGCTGGGCGGCGACCACACCGGCCCGCCGCGCCAAGGTGATGTTCGAGATGCGCCGCCTGCTGGAGGCGCGCAAGGACGAACTGGCCCGCACCATCAGCGACGAGCACGGCAAGACCCATACCGACGCCCTGGGCGAAGTGGCGCGCGGACAGGAAGTGGTGGAGTTCGCCTGCGGCATCCCGCATCTGTTGAAGGGCGCGTTCAGCGCGGGCGTCTCGACCGGGATGGATTGTTATGACCAGCGCCAGCCGCTGGGCGTGGTGGCGGGCATCACCCCGTTCAATTTCCCGGTGATGGTGCCGCTGTGGATGATCCCCATGGCGCTGGCCTGCGGCAACGCCTTCATTCTCAAGCCGTCGGAGCGCGATCCTTCCGCGCCCAACCTGCTGCACGATCTGTGGCGCGAGGCAGGCCTGCCCGAAGGCGTGCTCAGCGTGGTGCATGGCGGCAAGGCTGCGGTGGACGCCATCCTGGATCACAAGGGCATCGCGGCGGTGAGTTTTGTCGGCTCCACCCCCATCGCCGAATATGTCTATGCCCGCGGCTGCGCCGCCGGAAAGCGGGTGCAGGCGCTGGGCGGGGCCAAGAACCATCTGGTGGTGATGCCGGACGCCGACCTGGACCTGGCCGCCGACGCCCTGATGGGCGCGGGCTATGGCTCGGCGGGCGAGCGCTGCATGGCGGTGTCGGTGGCGGTGCCGGTGGGCGAAAAGACCGCCGATGCCCTGGTCGCCCGGCTGAAACCGCGCGTGGCGGCGCTGAAGATCGGCCCGGCCGGCGACGCCGCCGCCGAGATGGGACCGCTGGTGACGGCGGCGCACCGCGACAGGGTGGCCGGCGCTATCGAAAGCGGCGTGGCCGAGGGCGCGGAGCTGGTGGTGGACGGGCGCGGCCTGAAACTGCAGGGCTATGAGAAGGGCTACTGGCTGGGCGGCACCCTGCTGGACCACGTCACGCCCCGGATGACCGTCTATCGCGAGGAAATCTTCGGGCCGGTCCTGTCGGTGGTGCGGGCGGCCGATTACGGCCAGGCGCTGCAACTGATCAACGATCACGCCTTCGGCAACGGCACCGCCTTGTTCACCCGCGACGGCGATGCGGCGCGCGACTTCGCCCAGAACGTCCAGGCGGGCATGGTGGGCATCAATGTGCCGATTCCGGTGCCGGTGGGCTATCACAGCTTCGGCGGCTGGAAATCCTCGGTCTTCGGCAGCCATGGCGTCTATGGCCCCGAAGGCGTGCACTTCTATACCAAACTGAAAACGGTTACCGCGCGTTGGCCGGCCGGGTTGCGCGCCGGGGCCCAGTTCCATTTCACCGAGCGGTGACTTTGCCAAAGGATGACAGCGGCGACATGCGGCGAAAACTCCTTTGGCGGGCGGGGTGGCTGGGCTAGTGTCCCGGCGCGACGCGGGAACTTTCCATAATCCGCGCGCTCCGGGAGATTTCTGACCATGCGTTCGCTCGACCGCCGCCTGATGCTTACCACCACGATCGGCGGCGCCGCCGCGCTGGCCATCGCGCCCGCGCTGGCACAGACGCAGGCGCCCGCGACGGCCCCCGCCAACACAGAGTGGCCGACCTATGGCGCGGATCTGAACTCCACCCGCTACATGCCGCTGGACCAGATCAACGAGAGCAACTTCAACAAGCTGGAAGTGGCCTGGACCTTCAAGACCGAAAATCTGGGCGGGCGGCCCGAATATATCCTCCAGTGCACGCCGCTGCTGATCCAGGGGCGGCTCTATGCCACCGCCGGGTCGCGCCGCGATGTGGTGTGCCTGGATGCGGGCACCGGCGAGCTGCTCTGGATGCACCGCATGGACGAAGGCCGCCGCGCCACCAACGCGCCGCGCCAGTTGTCGGGCCGCGGCGTCAGCTATTGGAGCGACGGGGCCAACGAGCGCATCCTCTATGTCACCATCGGCTACCGCCTGGTGTCGCTGGACGCCAAGACCGGCCTGATCGACGAAAGCTTCGGCGACAAGGGCATCGTGGACCTCAAGACCCAGATCGACCAGAACCTCGATCCGGAGACCGCCGATATCGGCCTGCACACCGCCCCGCTGGTGGTGAACGACACCATCGTGATCGGCGCGGCCCACACCGCCGGCAACACGCCCAAGATCATCCGCAACGCGCGCGGCTATGTGCGCGGCTTCGACGTCAAGACCGGTCGGCGCAAGTGGATCTTCCACACCATCCCGCACAAGGGCGAGTTCGGTTATGACACCTGGGCGCCCGGCACCGCCGAGATGGCGGGCAATACCGGCGCCTGGGCGCAGATGTCGGCCGATCCCGAACTGGGCCTGGTCTATTTCGGCGTCGAGATGCCGACCGGCGACCAGATGGGATTCTACCGCCCCGGCAACAACCTGTTCGCCGAAAGCATCGTGGCGGTGGACATCGAGACCGGCCTGCGCAAGTGGCACTATCAGATGATCCATCACGGGCTGTGGGATTATGACGTGCCCTGCGCTCCCATCCTGTGCGACATCCCGCACAATGGCCGCATCGTGAAGGCGATCGCCCAGCCCACCAAGCAGAGCTTCATCTATGTGCTGGACCGCGCCACCGGCAAGCCGGTCTGGCCGATCCCGGAAAAGAAGGTGATCCCCGGCGACGTGCCCGGCGAATGGTATTCGCCCACCCAGCCCTTCCCGTCCAAGCCGCCCGCCTTCGACAAGCAGGGCATCACCAGGGACGACCTGATCGACTGGACGCCGGAGCTGCGCAAGAAGGCCGAGGAAGTCGCCAGCCATTATGTGATGGCGCCGATGTACACCGCGCCGATCATGGCCAAGAAGGGCGGACCCTATGGCGTGCTGAACCTGCCCGGCTATATCGGCGGCATCAACTGGCCGGGCGCCAGCTACGATCCGGAAAACCACACGGTCTATACCTATTCCCAGACCAACCTGCTGACCCTGGGCATCATCATTCCCAATCCCGACAAGAAGATGGGCGAGTTCGACTATGTCCATGTCAATCCGCCCGCCGACAGCCCCGACTTCCAGCCCGGCAACACCAGCGTGGACGGGCTGCCGCTGATCAAGCCGCCCTATGGCCGCATCACCGCCACCAACCTGGCCAAGGGCACCCAGGACTGGCAGGTCGCCCATGGCGAGACGCCCGACGCCATCCGCAACCATCCGGCGCTGAAGGGCATCAAGATCCCGCGCACCGGCATGAGCGGCAAGGTGGGCCCCTTGGCGACCAAATCGCTGGTGATCTGCGGCGATCCCGACACCTATACCGACGAACAGGGCCGCCTGGCGGCGCGGCTGCGGGCCTACAGCAAGGCGGACGGCCGCGAGGTGGGCGCGGTGTTCCTTCCCGCGCCGCAGTCCGGCTCGCCCATGACCTATATGCACAACGGCAAGCAGCACATCCTGCTGGCGGTGGGCGGGCGCGGTCAGAAGGCCCAGTTCATGGCTTTCAAGCTACCCTGATCGGATCCCGGCCTCAGGCCACGCGCAAGCGCGTGACCTTGCGGCGTTCGACCGTGCAAAAGGTCCACCGGACCTTTTGCTGATCCGGTCTCACCCCCTCCGGTTTCAGCTTTCGCTCGGCTCCCGAAGGGGTCGCCTTCGCACGTTGAAACCACCTCCCCTTCCGGCGTGCTAACGCGCGCGAAGGGGAGGCAGGTCTCTGGAATTCGCACACCTCCGGCGATTGACGGCAGGCCCCTGGGATTTAAAGTTCTTCCCAAACAAGAACCGCTGGGAAGGGCGCCATCATGCCATTGCTGTCACGCCGGGGCACCCTGCTGTCCGGCATCGCCGCCATCGCCCTGCCCGCGCTTCCCGTCCTGGCCCAGCCCGCCGACACCGACTGGAAGCACTACGCCGCCGACGCCGCCAACACGCGCTATGCGCCGCTGGACCAGATCGACGCGACCAACTTCTCAAAACTGGAAGTCGCCTGGCGCTTCAAGACCGACAATCTGGGGCCGCGCCGCGAATTCCAGTATGAAGGCACGCCGCTGGTGGTGAAGGGCCGCCTGTTCTGCACCGCCGGATCGCGCCGCGCCGTGGTCTGTCTGGATGCCGCCACCGGCGAGCAGCGCTGGATGTACAGCCTGGATGAAGGCGTCCGCGCCCGCAACGCGCCGCGCCAGTTTTCCGGCCACGGCGTCTCCTATTGGACCGACGGGAAAGAGGAACGCATCTTCTATGTCACCATCGGCTACCGGCTGGTGGCGCTGGATGCCCGCACCGGCCAGCCCATCCCCTCCTTCGGCGAGCAGGGCATGGTGGACCTCAAGCAGAATATCGAGCAGGAGATGGACCTGGACAAGGAACCCATCGGCCTGCACGCCACGCCGCTGGTGGCTCGCGACACGGTGATCGTGGGCGCGGCCTTTCTGGCCGGCAGCGTTCCGGCCAAGAAAGGCGGCATCAAGGGCTATGTGCGCGGCTTCGACGCGCGCACCGGGCGGCGCAAATGGATCTTCCACACCATCCCGAAAAAGGGCGAGTTCGGTTACGACACCTGGCTCAAGGCGGGCGAGGCGGAACAGGCGGGCAATGCCGGCATGTGGGCCGAGGCCAGCGCCGATCTCGATCTGGGTCTGGCCTACCTGCCCATCGAGATGCCGACCGGCGACGCGGCGGGCATCAACCGCGCCGGCAACACCCTGTTCAGCGAGAGCATCGTGGCGGTGGACATCGAGACCGGCCGCCGCAAATGGCATTACCAGACGGTGCATCACGGTCTTTGGGACCGCGACATTCCCTGCGCCCCCATCCTCTGCGACATCCCGCACCAGGGCCGCGTCATCAAGGCGCTGGCCCAACCCTCCAAACAGGCCTGGCTCTATGTGCTGGACCGCGAGACGGGCGCGCCGGTCTGGCCGATTCCCGAAGTACCGGTGCCCGCGGGCGACGTGCCGGGCGAATGGTATGCGCCGACCCAGCCCATGTCCAGCGCGCCGCCCGCCTATGGCGTGCAGCATGTCAATGACGACACCCTGATCGACTTCACCCCCGAACTCCATGCCAAGGCCAAGCGGCTGGCGGCGCATTACAAGACCGGCGGCCCGTTCGAGCCGCCCAGCCTGTCGCGCGCCGACGGCACCTGGGGCACCTTGCAGGCGCCCGGTTTCACCGGCGGCACCAACTGGCCCGGCGGCTGCTACGATCCCGACACCCATCGCGTCTTCGTCTTCACCCAGAATGTCGTTTCGGTGGTGGGCATCATTCCGGGCGATCCGCGCCACACCGAGAACGCCTATGTGCGCGGCATCGCGGGCATCAGTCCCCGCCCCGCCTCGGCGATGGGCGATGCCGACGGCGCGCCGCGCACCGACACGATGGAAGGCGCGATGGCGGCGGACGGATTCCGCCCCGGTCAGGCCACCATCGACGGACTGCCGCTCCTGAAGCCGCCCTATGGCACCCTCTCGGCGCTGAACCTTTCCACCGGGGCGCTGGACTGGCAGGTGGCGCATGGCGACACGCCGGACGCCATCAAGAACCATCCCGCGCTGAAGGGCCTGAACATTCCGCGCACCGGGCGGCCCGGCCTGCTGGGACCGCTGGTGACCAAGTCGCTGGTGATCTGCGGCGAGGCGGGCATGAACACCACGCCCACCAACGCCGCAGGCAAGGGGGGACGCGGCGCGATGCTGCGCGCCTATGACAAGGCCACCGGCGAGGAGAAAGGCGCGGTCTATATGGCCGCGCCGCAATCGGGCTCGCCCATGACCTACATGCTGGGCGGACGGCAATATATCGTGGTCGCGATCAGCGGCGGCGGCTATAGCGGCGAGCTGGTGGCCTATCGGCTGCCCGCCTAGCGCGCGCCCGGCATGACACCGCGGTCATGCGGTTTTTTGCGACAGCGTTGCAATCGAGGGTCATGTCGTTAAGGTCGCGGACGATTCCTCACCATCCGGCCGCCCCGTGTCCCGTTCTTCCGCCCTTGCGCTCTCGTTGATTCTGGCCTCGGCGTCACTGGCCTGTCCCGCCTGGGCCCAGAATGAGGCCAGTCCCGGCGTGACGGCCTATGACGCGGGCTTTTTCGCCGATATCCAGCCCAGCAACGCCCTGGACATGGTGCGCCAGTTGCCGGGCTTCCGGTTGCAGAGCGGCAATTCCTCGGTGCGCGGCTATGCCGGCGGCGCGGGCAACATGCTGGTGGACGGCCAGCGTCCCACCAGCAAGGAACAGTCGCTGGAAAGCGTGCTGCAGCGCATCCCGGCCGAGGCGGTGGAACGCATCGAGCTGATCCGCGCCGGGGCGCCGGGCGCGGACATGCAGGGCTTCCCGCTGCTGGCGAATGTGGTCCGCAACGACAATGCCGACCTGCGCGGGCGGCTGGAG
>CALDFO010000250.1 GCA_937942205.1 uncultured Alphaproteobacteria bacterium | reverse complement strand
TTCCACCAGCGTCCGCTGATAAAGCGCGAAATCCCGGTCGGCGATGTGCATGTTCAACTTCAGGCGCGGCATCCCCAGCGCGTCCTTTTCGCCGGTCAGCACCAGCCGCCGGTCGGGATCGGGGATCAGTTCCAGGCCGCAGCCCAGCGAATAGGCGCGCGCGCCCGAGGCGTCCACGCCCAGCGCCGCGGCGGTGGTGGCCACGGCGGCCTTGCCTTCGGCGTCCAGTTCCACCGGATGCTCCAGGGTGGTCAGCGAGCCCAGGCAGCGGCTCTTGCGCGCGAACGCCGCGCTCACGGCGAAGGTGGCGCGTAGGATCGCGCCGTCGCCCATGTTGAGATTGCTGGAATAGAAAGGCCCCGGCCGCCCCCGGAACGCCACCAGGGTGGCGACATCGCGCGGGGTGGGATTGTCGCCGAAGAAGCGGCCCACCAGGTCGTTCTGGTTGCCGATGCCCGGCTTCATCACATCGTTGGAGGCCAGCAGCAGACGCGCATTCTCCATCCCGCCCGCCGCCAGCACCGTGACGCGCGGCGTCACCGTGATCCGCCTGCCGTTCAGCGTCTGAACATCCAGCCGCGTCACCCGCCCCGCATCGGAGGCGAGCCGGATGGCGGTGACGTTGGCGTCGTGCAGCAGGTTCAGGCCGGGCGCGCGCTTGAGATCGCCGGCATAGCGCAGGCCGAAGGGCGTGGGCAGCACCCCGCCGCGCGTCTTGGAGAACTGGAACCAGCTTGTATAGAGGCCGCCATCGCCCAACGGCAGGATGGCGCCATGGGCCGATGCCCGGGCCGCGCCGCCCTGGTCGTACAGCCAGGGCCCGGCTTCCACCAGTTGCTGGGCCTTGGGGTAATAGGGTTCCAGCGCCTTGCGCGTGAAGGGCCAGCCGGAATGGGGCACCCAGTCGCGCGCCTCGAAATCCTGCGGGTCCAGCGGGCGGCACCAGCCGCCCCAGTGATTGGTGCCGCCGCCCAGATAGCGCAGCCGCCCGGCCTCCAGCGGGACGTAATCGCTGGCCTGGCCGGCATACAGATCCTGTACCGCGCGGTCGAACTCCATGCCGCCCGCGCTGATCAGCAGGATGTCGCGCTTGCCGTCCGCCAGTTGCAGCGCCAGGGCGATACCGGCGGGGCCGCCGCCGATGATGGCGAGATCGGGAGAAAAGGCCGTGCCGTCGGGAAGGGTGCGGGCGTCGGTCAGCACTCAGATGTCTTCGCTGTGACCGGCATTGAAGCCGCCGTCCACGGCGATGGCCTGGCCGGTGATCCAGGTGGCATGATCCGATATCAGGAACAGCGCCATATGGGCGACGTCCTCCGCCTCGCCCAGGCGGCCCAGCGGATGCAGCGCCACCAGCCTGGCCCTGCGCTCGGGCGGCAGGTTGGCCAGCAGCGGCGTGTTGATGAAGCCGGGGCAGAGGCAGTTCACGCGCACCTTGTCGGCGGCATAGTCCAGCGCCATGTTGCGGGTCAGCGAGACGATCGCGCCTTTGCTGGCGCTGTAGGCCGCCCGGTTGCGGGTGCCGGTGGTGGCCACGCCCGACGACAGGTGCAGCACCGCGCCGCCATAGGCCCGCAGCAGGGGCAGGGCGTATTTCGACACCAGGAAGGCGCCGCGCACATTCACCGCCATCACCGCGTCGTAATCGGCCATGTCGGTTTCATCCACCTTGGCCCGCCGGACGATGCCGGCGCTGTTCACCACCGCGTCGACGCGGCCCAGCCCGGCCAGGGCGCGCCGGACCTGGTCCTCGTCGCTGATGTCGCAGATGCGGCTGCCCGCGAAGGGCGAAGCGGTGCGGTCGATGGCGGTGATGGTGGCGCCCTCGGCCTGGGCGGCCTGGGCGATGGCCAGGCCCAGCCCGGAGGCGGCGCCGGTGACGACAACGTGTTTTCCGGTAAATCGCATGGCCCGTCATAGCGCGGCGGGGGATGCACCTCAACCTTGGCCGCCCGCGGCGGGAAACCGTCCTGCCGCGGCTTTCGCAAAAGATCGGGTGTTATGTCTTTTCCCGGCGGGATTTTGGCCTTAAAGGAGGCCCCTGCACACGCCAGATACAGGAGACGCGCATGGGCGCACGCAACATGAACGCCAGAAAGAAGAAGAAGCGCCTGCGGCACAAGGAAGCCCGCGACGCGCATCGCGCCAAGCTGGGCGCCACCGCCGCCCCGGCCAAGAAGAAGGCGCGCTAATCGTCGCCCGACCGGTCAGCCCGCGTGTTCCGCAAGGAGCGCGCGGGTTTTTCTTTGGGTTCTCTGGCGGCGGCCCATGACACTGACGCCAGGGCCGCCTGACGCCGCTACGGGCGCTCGGCTCCGCCAATCTCCGCCCATCACCGATTTTTCAGAAAATTCACCGCCCGCGCCGGGGCGAAAATTGGTGGAGCCAAGCGGGATCGAACCGCTGACCTCCTGCATGCCATGCAGGCGCTCTCCCAGCTGAGCTATGGCCCCGTACCAATTGGGAGCGGTCTGGTATCCGATCCCGAAACAAAGTTCTAGAGGAAAATCAGCTTTCGTCCTTGGAGATGCCGGGATCGATGATGCCGGAGACATCGTCTTCCTCGTCCTCGACTTCGCCCAGCAGGTCGTTGTCTTCCTCGTCCTCGTCGTCCTCGACTTCGATATCCTCGATGCCGTCGGCCTCGTCGGCGTCACGCACCGACATGCCCGATTCCGCCTCGGCTTCCTCTTCCTCGGCGTCCTCGTCCTCGTCCTCGCCGGTGGCGGCGACGTTCAGGGGCGCTTCCTCGACGGCGGCTTCGTCCTCGTCGTCCTCATTCTCGGACTCGCCGTCCTCGTCCTCGTCGTCTTCCTCCTCGTCCTCGCTGTCGCGCGCGTTGACCACGCCGGCACCGGCGGTTTCGGCGACCCGGCTGCGGCGCTGCTTGAACAGCGCTTCGGGCTCATAGCTGAAACCGCACTTGGGGCACTCGATCGGGCGCTTGGTGAGGTCGTAAAACCGCGAAGCGCAGCTCGGGCACTGCCGTTTGGTTCCAAGATCTGCCTTGACCAAGATGATGCTTCCCGCAAGAAGAGGTTGGTGGAGGGGCGCGTGTGCCACGGGTAGCCCCGCCTGTAAAGGTCTTTTGAAGCCCCTGATGCATAACGCCAATCCCCTGCCGCTGACCGCCCGCGCCGGGCGCCCCCTGACCGGAACCGCCCAGGTGCCGGGCGATAAATCCATTTCCCAGCGGGCGCTTATCCTGGGCGCCCTGGCGGTGGGCGAAACCCGCATTTCCGGCCTGTTGGAGTCGGGGGACGTCCATTCCACCGCCCAGGCCCTGCGCGGTTTCGGGGCCGACCTGGTCCAGGAGGGGCCGGGCCGGTGGCGGGTCCGGGGCACCGGGGTGGGCCGCTGGCGGGCTCCCGCCGCCGAACTGGATTTCGGCAATTCGGGCACCGGCTCGCGGCTGGTGATGGGGGCGATGGCCACCACCCCGATCACGGCGGTCTTCACCGGCGACGCCAGCCTGCGGTCGCGCCCCATGGCGCGGGTGGTCGCGCCCCTGGAAGCCTTCGGCGTCACCTATGAAGGGCAGGGGCCCCAGGCCCGGATGCCGCTGACCCTGCACGGGGCCGGGAATGCCAAGGCCATCGAAACGACCATCACGGTCGCCTCGGCCCAGGTGAAATCGGCGCTGCTGCTGGCGGCGCTGAATGCCTCCGGCGTCACCCGCCTGACCCAGACCACGCTGACCCGCGACCACAGCGAAAAGATGCTGGCGGCGTTCGGCGCCCAGATCACCGTCACGCCCCTGGCCGGCGGCGGCGAAACCATCGCCGTCCAAGGCCCCGCCAGCCTGACCGGCTGCGCCGTGGAGGTGCCGCGCGATCCCTCCAGCGCCGCCTTTCCGCTGGTGGCGGCCCTGATCGTGCCGGGCTCGGTCCTCGAACTGCCCGCCATCCTGCTCAATCCCCGCCGCGCCGGCCTGATCGAGACGCTGCTGGAGATGGGCGCCGACATCACCATCACCAATCGCCGCACCAGCGGCGGCGAGGAGATCGGCGATCTGATGGCGCGTCATTCGGCGCTCAAGGGCGTGGAGGTGCCGCCGGAACGCGCCCCCGCCATGATCGACGAATATCCCATCCTGGCCGTCGCCGCCGCCTTTGCCAGCGGAACCACCGCCATGCGCGGGCTGGAGGAATTGCGGGTCAAGGAAAGCGACCGTCTGGATGCGGTGGCCCAGGGCCTGAAAGCCAATGGCGTCGATTATGCGATCGCGGGCGACGACCTGATCGTGCGGGGCGGCGCGGGCGAGGTTGCGGGCGGCGGCACCGTGGCCACCCATATGGACCATCGCATCGCCATGAGCTTTCTGACGATGGGATTGGCGGCGCGCAAACCGGTGACGGTGGATGACGTCACCATGATCGCCACGAGTTTCCCCGACTATCAGGATCTGATGCGCGGGCTGGGAGCGGATTTCGCATGAGCATCGTCATCGCCGTGGACGGCACCGCCGCCAGCGGCAAGGGCACGCTGGCCAAGATGCTGGCCCGGCATTTCGGCTTCGCCCATCTGGACAGTGGGGCGCTCTATCGCCTGACCGCGCTGGCGGTGCTGGAAGCGCAGGGCGACCCGGCCAGCGAGGCCGACGCCCTCAAGGGGGCCCAGACCCTGGATTTCAACCGGGCGGGCGATCCGGCCATCCGCTCCGATATCGTGGGCAAGGCGTCCAGCCAGGTCGCCGCCATCCCGGCGGTGCGCGACGCGCTGCTGGCCTTCCAGCGGGATTTTCTGACCCGCCCGCCGGGGGGCAGCCCCGGGGCGGTGATGGACGGCCGCGACATCGGCACCGTGATCTGCCCCACCGCCACCGCCAAGCTCTATATCGACGCCAGCCCGGAGGTCCGGGCCCGCCGCCGCTGGACCGAGCTGAAAAACATGAATATCCGCCGCGCCGAGCAGGATGTGCTGGCGGAACTCAACGCCCGGGACGCGGCCGACAAGTCCCGGCCGGTTTCGCCCCTGAAGCAGGCCCCGGACGCCGACTTGCTGGATACCACCGATTTGGGTATAGACGCCGCGTTCGCGGCAGCCCTCGCCCTGGTTTCCTCCAAGGTGGAAGGCGCGCTCAAGGATCGCCACAGGGGCTAAAGGAGGCCCGGCGGCCTTCGGGCATCCCGCCTACTTCTTCCAGAACCCAACCGCCCAAGGGGCGGCGCGGACCCGCGCCGTCTTCGGGAAGTCCAGCAGCAACCCGCTGTTCGGCACGAACGCATGTACAGGAAACCAATCGAATGGCGCGCGCCAACACCGCACTCAAGTCCGAGAATTCCATTGCCGCTCCCAGCCGCGAAGATTTCGCCGCCATGCTGGAGCAGAGCTTCGAGACCCAGAGCCCCCAGGAGGGCTCGGTCATCAAGGGCACCATCGTGTCCATCGAGAATGATTTCGCCATGGTCGATGTCGGCCTGAAGACCGAAGGCCGCATCAGCCTCAAGGAATTCGCCATGCCCGGCGTGCCCGCCGACATCAAGGTGGGCGACACGGTGGAAGTCTATCTGGAGCGCGTCGAGAACGCCCTGGGCGAAGCCGTGCTGAGCCGCGACAAGGCCCGCCGCGAGGAAAGCTGGATCAAGCTGGAAAAGGCCTTCAACGACCAGGCCCGCGTCACCGGCGTGATCTTCGGCCGCGTCAAGGGCGGCTTCACCGTGGACCTGGACGGCGCCGTGGCCTTCCTGCCCGGTTCGCAGGTTGACGTCCGCCCGATGCGCGATGTCGGCCCGCTGATGAACCAGCCGCAGCTGTTCCAGATCCTCAAGATGGACCGCCGCCGGGGCAATATCGTGGTTTCGCGCCGCGCCGTCCTGGAAGAGCGCCGCGCCGAGGAGCGCACCAGCCTGGTCGCCAGCCTGCAGGAAAAGCAGATCGTCGAGGGCGTGGTGAAGAACATCACCGACTATGGCGCCTTCGTGGACCTGGGCGGCGTGGACGGCCTGCTGCACGTCACCGACATCGCCTGGCGCCGCGTCTCCCACCCGACCGAAGTGCTGTCGGTGGGCCAGACCGTCACCGTGCAGATCATCAAGATCAACCACGAGACCCAGCGCATCAGCCTGGGCATGAAGCAGCTCCAGACCGATCCCTGGGAAGGCGTCGCCGCCAAGTATCCGGTGGGCGTGCAGTTCAAGGGCAAGGTCACCAACGTCACCGACTATGGCGCCTTCGTGGAGCTGGAGCCGGGCGTCGAGGGCCTGGTCCACGTTTCCGAAATGTCCTGGGTCAAGAAGAACATGGCCCCCTCCAAGCTGGTCACCCCCGGCACGGAAGTGGATGTGGCGGTGCTGGAAGTGGATTCCAACAAGCGCCGCATCAGCCTGGGCCTGAAGCAGACCCAGGAAAATCCCTGGAACAGCTTCACCGCCAACCACCCGGCCGGCACGGTCATCGAGGGCGAGATCAAGTCCATCACCGAGTTCGGCCTGTTCATCGGCCTGGATTCGGACATTGACGGCATGGTCCACCTGTCGGACCTGTCCTGGACGGAATCGGGCGAGGACGCCATCAAGACCTATGAAAAGGGCCAGGTCGTGAAGGCCAAGGTTCTGGACATCGACGTCGAGAAGGAGCGCGTTTCGCTGGGCATCAAGCAGCTCGATAACGACCCGATCGAAAAGGCCGGGGCCGGCGGCGGCGCCCTGCGCAAGAACCAGATCGTCACCGGCACGGTCACGGAAGTGAATGACGGCGGCATCGAGGTGGAACTGGAAGGCGGCGTGCGCGCCTTCATCCGCCGCGCCGACCTGGCCCGCGACCGCAACGACCAGCGCCCGGAACGCTTCGGCAAGGGCGACAAGGTGGATGCGCTGGTGACCAGCGTGGACAAGGCCAGCCGCAAGGTCAGCCTGTCCATCAAGGCCCGCGAAATCTCCGAGGAACGCGAGGCGGTCGAGCAGTTCGGCTCGTCGGACTCCGGCGCGTCGCTGGGCGACATCCTGGGCGCGGCCCTCAAGAAGAAGACGCCGAAGAAGAAGGACGAGGAGGAGTAATCCTCTCCGTGTTCCGCCGTTCTTCGGCAAGGATCGGGGCGCCCTTTTTCTTTTCCGGCGTCACCGGCGCGCCACAGATTCTGTCCACAGAGATTTTGTGGGCTTCTCGAATCACTTTAGGTATGCGGCATCAACGTTGATGAGGAGTTGAGTCCATGGCGAAGAAGAAGAGCAAGCTGGCCAAGCGCGCCGCCGAACTGGAAGCCGCTGTCGCGGGCCTGTTCACCGGCACCCCGGCCAAGAAGAAGGCCAAGAAGAAGAAGGCCAAGAAGGCCAAGGTCGTGAAGGCCGCCAAGAAGACGGTCAAGAAGGCCAAGAAGACGGCCAAGAAGACGGCCAAGAAGGCCGTGAAGAAGGTTGCCAAGAAGAAGGCCGTGAAGAAGACGGCCAAGAAGAAGGCCACCCGCAAGGCGAAGAAGAAGTAAGTCTTCACGCCGATGACATAGGAAAAGCCGCGTCGCCCCGCAGGTGACGCGGCTTTTTCCTTGGCCGCACGGCGGCTCGCGGCGCTAGAGTGGCCCCGCACCAAGGGGAACCGCGCCATGCTGAAACTGTCTTTCGTCACCGTCCTGCTGCTTGGCGGCGCGTCCGCGCTGGCGCTGGCCCAGCCGATCACCGCCGGAAACGACAAGGCGGTGCGCCATCTGGACGGCAAGGCCATCCAGGCCCAGATCGCCAAGGGGCTGACGCCCGACGCGGTCTATTCCGAGGTGGTCTTCACCCGCACCGACAGTTTCCGGGTGATGAACACCGCCCGTGAAAAGAGCGGCGAGGCCGAAGTCCATGACGACTGGACCGACAATCTGGTGGTGCAGGAGGGCGAGGCGACCCTGATCGCCGGCGGCACGGTGGCGGGCGCCAAGACCACGGCGCCTGGCGAGCATCGCGGAACCTCCATCACCGGCGGCACCGCCATGTTGATGCGTCCCGGCGACTATTTCCTGATCCCGGCGGGCACGCCCCACCAGATGATCGTGACGCCGGGCAAGAGGGTGAAGTTTCTCGCCTTTAAAACGAAAAAATAGCACAGGTCCTATAGCACAGACCCGCCTCCCCCTTCCGCGCGAAGCGCGGGCAAGGGGGAGGTGGTTTCAGCGAGCGAGCCGCGTGCGAAGGCCGGATGGCCTGAGCAGGCGAGCGGAAGCTGAAACCGGAGGGGGTTGAAAGCATAAAGGGAGGCAGGCCTGTGCCTATTTCGTATTAGGCAGCCTCACCCTCGGCCAGGATCTTGCGCGGCCGCCACAGGATGTTGATGGCCACGCCCGCCATCACCAGCAGGGTGGCGGTGATCTTCCAGTCCTGCAGCGGCTCGTTCAGCACCAGCACCGAGGCCCCGATGCCGAACACCGGCACCAGCAGGGTGATGGGCACGATGCTGGCGGCGGGATAGCGGCCCAGCAGCCAGGCCCACATGGTATAGCCGAACAGGGTGTTGGCGGCGCTCTGCCAGACCAGCGTGGCCCAGATCGCCCAGTGCGCCGTGGCGACGGACTGGCGGATCAGCGCCGGGCCTTCCAGCACCAGTGAACCGGCGAACAGGCTGAGCATGGCGAAGATCGCCCCCCACACCACAAAGGCCAGCGGGTTGATGGATTGTCCGCGCGCCGCCGCATGGGCCACCGCCTCGCGGGTGGCCTGGTTGCTGATCGCCCAGCACAGCGCCCCGCCCAGCACCATCACCAGCCCCACGGCGGTGATGCCTTCGCCGGTATGCAGGCCGATCACCACCAGTCCCACCGCGGCGGGCAACAGGCCCAACACATGGTGCACCGCCAGCCGGTCGCCGCTGCGCCGCATGGCGATGGCAATGGTGAAGAAAACCTGGGTCTGCATCACCACCGAGGCGATGCCGGGCGAGATGAAGCCGTCCATGGCGATATAGAGCAGACCGAACTGGCCGGTCCCCACCGCCCCGCCATAGATCGCCAGGAAGCGCCAGGGCACATCGGGCTTTTTCAGGAAGAAAATGGCCGGACAGAGCACCAGGGCGAAACGGCAGGCGGCCATGAACAAAGGCGGCAGCATGTCCAGCCCCCAGCGCACCACCACGAAATTGGTGCCCCAGATGAACACGACCAGCAGCGCCAGGGCGGCATCGCGCGAAGAGAGGTGGGACGGCATCGGCCTTTGCCGCCGGGCGGGCGGTGCTTGAGTCTGTTCGCGTACTATAGGCGGTCGCCGCGCCGTCCGCTGTGCAAAGGCTGCAAATCCCCCGCGCGCCCGCCGCTGCCCGCTCCCCGGATCGATGCCGCGTTGCAGCAGGGTAGGCCGGGAGCGTGGAAGCCGCACCCGCCTTGCCGTCCGTTCCCGCCCCCCTTACGGTCACGCCCAACCAGAACACCATCCAACATCCAAGGGGAGTGACGATGCACAGGCGAGACATGATCAAGGCGGGCATGGCGGCGAGCGCCGCGCTGCTGGCGAGCAAGGAAGCCGTCGCCCAGGAGCGGGTCGCGCAAGCCTCGCGCGGCATGAAGTCGCCCATTATCCGCGACATCAGCGTGATCCAGTGCTCGCCCCAGGGTGTGCGGCTGGTGATCGTCAAGGTCACCACCGATCAGGCGGGCCTGTACGGCTATGGCTGCGCCACCTTCACCCAGCGCGCCGATCTGATTCCCATCGCCGTCGAAAAGTATCTCAAGCCGCTGCTGGTCGGCAAACCCGCCGACCGCATCGAGGATACCTGGCAGATGGCCTACAATTCCTCCTACTGGCGCAATTCCGGCGTCCTCAACAACGCCATTTCCGGCGTCGATCAGGCGCTGTGGGACATCAAGGGCCGCCAGGCGGGCCTGCCGGTCTATCAGCTGCTGGGCGGCAAGGCGCGGCTGGCCGCCGACTGCTATGCCCATGCCTCGGGCAGCGAGATCAAGGATGTGCTGGAGCAGGCCAAGAAGCATATCGCCAACGGCTTCCGTCATGTCCGCATCCAGGTCGGCGTGCCCGGCATGGCCGGTTACGGCGCGGGCCCCAGCAAGTCCCAGCGCATCCCGGCGCTGCACGACGCCCCGGTGTTCGAGCGCGAGGGCTATATCCGCCGCGCCATGCAGTTGTTCGAGGCCGCCCGCAAGGAACTGGGCATGGAGATCGAGCTGCTGCACGACGTGCATGAGCGCATCACCCCCACCCAGGCGGTCAAGATGGCCAAGGATGTGGAACAGTTCCGCCTGTTCTTCCTGGAAGACCCGGTCTCGCCGGAGGATATCGACTGGTTCCGCAACATCCGCAGCCAGTGCGCCACGCCGCTGGCGATGGGCGAACTGTTCAACAGCCCGCACGAGATCGTGCCCCTGATCCAGGAACGCCTGATCGACTATATGCGGATGCATGTGTCGCAGATGGGCGGCCTGACCCCCTGCCGCAAATACGCGGCGATGGGCGAAATCTTCAATGTCCGCACCGCCTGGCACGGCCCCGCCGACACCTCGCCGGTGGGCCATGCCGCCAACCTGGCGCTGGACCTGACCTGCACCAATTTCGGCATCCAGGAAAACGCCTTCTTCAACGACGCCGCGCTGGAGATCTTCTCCGGCCTGCCGGTGACCAAGGGCGGTTACATGTACGCCAACGAAGCGCCGGGCTGGGGCATCGAGATCAACGAGGCCGCGGTCGCCAAGTATCCCTGGAACCGCACCAATCCGCTCAACGGCGGCTGGGGCGAAGTCCGCCTGCCGGACGGCCAGATCATCAAGCAGTAGGTTTTTTGATTTACCCCCTCCGGCTTCAACTTACGCTCGGTCGCTTCGCTCCCGTCGCACGTTGAAGCCACCTCCCCCTTTTGATGCGCTTCGCGCAAAAGGGGGAGGAGGGCTTCTGGAATTCGTTTAGGGCCTCCGGAGTACGTGCTTTTGCGCGGGACTATGGCGCGCGCAGGAACAGGCCGATGGTCAGGGCGATGCCGATGCCCACCGCCGCCAGCCGCAAGACCTTTTCATTCACCCGCGTAATCATGTGCGCGCCGATCAGGCCGCCGATCGCCGCCCCCACAGCCGCGATACCCACCTGCAGCCATTGCACCTGTGGCGAGAAGACAAAGATGAGAACCGCGCTGGCGTTCATCACCCCGGCCAGCACATTTTTGGTGGCGCTGGCATTGCGGATGGCCAGGCCCGCCGCCGTCAGCGCCGCCAGCATCAGAAAGCCGATGCCGCCGCCGAAATAGCCGCCATAGACGGCGATCAGGAACTGCGCGGCGGCCGCGCTGGTGTGGTTCAGGGCATGGCCCGGCGCCTTGCGCTTGGGTCCGAAGCTTCCCCAGGCGAAGATGGCGGTGGCGAACAGCACCAGCCAGGGCACCAGGCCGGCGAAGATCCTGGAGGGCGTCACCAGCAGCAGGATCGCGCCCAGCACGCCGCCCGCCAGCGAGATGATGACCAGCGCCTTGAAGGACAGCGCGCCCACCCCGCTGACATGCTTGCGCCCGCCCCAGGCGCTGGTGATCTGGCCGGGGAACAGCGCGATGGTCGAGGTGATGTTGGCCTGCAGCGCGTTCATGCCGGTCAGCATCAGGGCGGGCAGGGTGAGGAAGGTGCCGCCGCCCGCCAGTGTGTTCTGAATGCCCGCCCACACGGCGACGACAAAAAGCAGGAGATATATGGTCATGCCACCCTCATGGGGCGGCATCGCATGGCGTGGCGGATGTGGCAAGAAGATGGCGGAACATTTCAGCCCAGCCGCGCCAATTCCGCATCGCAGCCCCGATGTTGACACGGGGCAAGGTCGCTAGTAGCAGCGGCGGATATTTTGTGTGCGGTTGCGAAGATATGCACCGCCGTTTTGTATTTCACCCCCATATTTCCGACCCCCTGTAGTTCTGGGGATTGTACCCGGCTGGCCCTGTGCCGGCTTCCTGGTGCGGTCCGTGGAGTGCCTTGGAGAGCCTTGGAGTGAGAGTGACTGTGACGCATGAACTGGCCAACCGCGACCTGATGCTGAAGGTCATCACCGCCTTCGGCGCGGGCGACCTGGAGCCGCTGTTCGCCGCCCTGGACGATTCCGTGGTGTGGATCTCCCATGCGCCGCGCGCCTATTTCCGTTTCGGCGGCGTCCATAAGGGCCGCACCGGCGTCCGCGAATACACCGCGCTGCTGTTCTCGCGCTACAGCTTCAGCCGGCTGGAGGCCAAGTCCATCCTGGCCAAGGACGAGATCGTCTGCGGCGTGTTCGAGGCCGAAGCCTGGTACCAGCCCAGCAGCCGGCTGGTGCGGTTCGACATCGCCATCCGCTGGCGTGTGAAGGATGGCCGCATTGTCGAGCATCAGGGCTTTTTCGACACCGCGGGCGTGTTGGTGCAGCAGGGCGACATCGCCGCCTGACCGCCCGCCCGGTCTGGTTCATCCAAACGTGAAGGCGAAGGCTTGTGCGCCCGGATCGAGGAATTCGATCCGGAACGTGCGGTCGCCGCCCATCTTTTTCTGCCGGATCAGTTGATACAGACGCTGCCGCGTCACCACGCCGTTGCCCGCCGCGTCGCTGTCCATGCCGTGATCGCCGCCCGGCGGCTGGCCGTCCAGGGTCACGCGGAACCGCACCGGCTTGCCGTCCGCGCCGGCCCCCAGCACCAGATGCAGGTCGCGGGCATGGAAGCGGAAGGTGATGGCGCCGCCGCGCGCCGCCAGCGCGGCGCGTTCGTCCTGCACGATCCAGCGGCCGGTCAGGCCCCACTGGTTGCGCCGCAGGGGAGTGGCGGTGCGATAGTCATGCGGCTCGTCCTGCACCATGTTGCCATGGGCGAAATTCTCCGCCCGCAGGTAGCCCAGATAGGTTTCCGGCGATTGCAGCGTATCCAGTTGCGCCGCCGCCTGCGCCCCGCTGGCTTTGGGCGTCACCAGCCCGCCCGGCAGGTCGCGCCGTCCCGCCTCATGCAGCAACTGGCGGATCACCGCCTCGGACTTGTCGTACGCGCCTTCGCCGAAATGATGGTGGCGGATACGGCCCCTGGCGTCGATGAAGTAATGCGCCGGCCAGTACTGGTTCTGAAAGGCGTTCCAGATGGAAAAATCATTGTCCAGCGCCACCGGATAGGTAACGCCCAGTTCGCGCATGGCGCGCTTCACATTCTCCGGATCGCGCTCGAAGGCGAATTCCGGCGCATGAACGCCGATCACCACCAGGCCCTGCGCCGCATATTTCTGCGCCCAGGCGGTGACATAAGGCAGGGCGCGCAGACAGTTGATGCAGGAATAGGTCCAGAAATCGACCAGCACGACCTTGCCGCGCAGGGCTTCGGGCGACAGCGGCGGACTGTTCAGCCAGCGCGTCGCGCCCGTCAGGGGCGGCAGCACGCCCAGCGCGGGCAGGTCGCTGCCCGCCACGCCGACCGCGTCCACGCGCCGGCCCAGACCGGCGGCGTTGATGAGGCGCTGCTCGATGCTGGCGGTCTGCGCCTGTGACGGGCGGGCGAGCAGGCCCGTATCCCGCCCCAGCGCGATGGCCGCCACGCCGGCCAGCACCAGCACACCCAATGCGCGCCGCAGAAACTCGCCCGCGCCCAGCGAGCGTTTCAGTGCCGCAAAGATTCTGCCGCCCGCCAGCAGGGCCAGGCCCAGCGAGGTCGCTGCGCCTGCCGCATAGCCGAACAATAAAAGGCTGGTGGAGGCCGTAGCCCCCTGGATCGCCGCCGCCGTCAGGATCAGGCCCAGGATCGGCCCGGC
>CALDFO010000249.1 GCA_937942205.1 uncultured Alphaproteobacteria bacterium | reverse complement strand
AGCCGACCAGGCGATCGACTTCATGTTCGAAGGCGGCTTCGGTGCAAGCGGCCACGCTATTGTCGTGGAGGAATTCATGGAGGGCGAGGAAGCCAGCTTCTTCGCCCTCAGCGACGGAACCCATGTGGTGCCGCTGGCCGGGGCCCAGGATCACAAGCGGGTCGGCGACGGCGACACCGGCCCCAATACCGGCGGCATGGGCGCCTATTCGCCCGCCCCGGTGCTGCCGCCGCCGCTGGAAGCGGTGGCGATGGAACGGTTCATCAAGCCCACCGTTGCGGCGATGGCGGCGCGCGGCACACCCTATATGGGCATCCTCTATCTGGGGCTGATGATCACCAAAAGCGGCCCCAGGCTGGTGGAATACAATTGCCGCTTTGGCGATCCCGAATGCCAGGTGCTGATGCCCCGCCTGAAAAGCGATCTTCTGGCGGCGCTGCTGGCGGCCCGCGATGGAAAGCTCACGCCGCTGGAATGGCATGACGATGTGGCGCTGACCGTGGTGATGGCCTCCCAGGGCTATCCCGGCAGTTATGCCAAGGGCCATGTCATCACCGGCCTGGACGAAGCCGCCGCGATGCCGGGCGTCACCATCTTCCATGCCGGAACCGAGAAGCGCGGCGACGACATCCTCGCGGTGGGCGGCCGGGTGCTGGACGTCACCGCCACCGGCAAGGATGTCGCCCAGGCCCAGGCCCGCGCCTATGCCGCCGTGGCGCGGATTCACTGGGACGGCGCCTTCTGCCGCAGCGATATCGGCTGGCGCGCCCTGGCCCGCCAAGACGGCTGAGGAATGCCCGGCTGACTGGGGCGCGGTTGACAGGACGGTAGCGGCGGGGCAACCAGCGCGGATGCTTCTATGGACCGGCCTGATCCTGATACTCGGCGGACTGGCGGCGCTGGCGATCGACCGCCGCGCGGCGCATTTCATCTATGACCATGTGGATGCCCGCACCCACCGCATCCTGGATTCCATCACCCATTACGCCAAGGCGGGCCACTGGCTGGCCGCCGCCGTCCTGGCGCTGATATTCGCGGCGCTGGCCCGGCATTTCGGGGCGCGCGGCGCCGACATGCCCCTTCTGATCAATTACAGCGTCGCCTTCATCGCCAGCCTGACGCTGGGCAGCGCGGTGCTGCATGTCATCAAGCTGGTGATCGGGCGGCGCAGGCCGCGCGACGACATGGAGATGGGCCTGTACGGCTTCATGCCGCTGGCCTTCAACCCGGACTATAATTCCTTCCCGTCCGGCCATGCCCTGACCATCTGCTGCGTGGCGGTGATCTTCACCTGCGTCTGGCCGATGCTGTGGCCGCTCTGGTTCGCCGTCGCCGCCATCCTGGCGATCACCCGCGCGCTGCTCACCGCCCATTTCATCAGCGACGTGATGATCGGGGCCGGCATCGGCCTGATCTCGGCGCGCGAGGTGCTGGCGCTGGGCTTTCCCGGCTTCGCGCCCGGATGGGTTTAAGGACCGATTTCAGCCGCGCCGCGCCCGGAAAAAGGCGCGCAGAATGTCTCCGGCTTCCGCCGCATGGGGTTCGGTCTGCGTCACCACAGGCCGGTGATGGCAGGTGGGCTGCTCAAAAAAGCGCGGACCGTGCAGCACCGCCCCTCCCTTGGGGTCGCAGGCGGCGAAGACGATCCGCGCCACCCGCGCCATTGCGATGGCGCCCGCGCACATGGCGCAAGGCTCCAGGCTGACAAACAGGCTGGTTCCCAAAAGGCGCTCATTGCCCAGCGCCGCCGCGCCCGCGCGCAGCACCAGCATCTCGGCATGGGCGGTGGGGTCCTTCAATCCCAGGATGCGGTTGCCGTCAGGGGCCAGCAGCGCGCCGCCGGCGTCCAGCAGCACCGCCCCCACCGGCACCTCGCCGCGCGCCGCCGCCGATTTCGCTTCTTCCAGCGCCAGTGCTATGGCTTGGCCATCGTCCATCGCCGGAGTTAGCCTTGCCCGCCCCGAAAAAGCCAGCCGCGCCAGAGGGCGATCGCATCGCGAAAGTGATCGCCCGGGCCGGCATCTGCTCGCGCCGCGACGCCGAAAAGCTGGTCCTGGAAGGCCGGGTCAAGCTGGACGGCGTCACCATCACCTCGCCCGCGATCAACGTCACCGCCAACAATGTGGTGCAGGTGGACGAAAAGCCCCTGCTCCAGCCGGAGGCGGCGCGCATGTGGCGCTATCACAAGCCCGCCGGGCTGGTCACCACCCACAAGGACGAAAAGGGCCGCCCCACCGTCTTCGCCAACCTGCCCAAGCATCTGGGCCGGGTGGTGTCGGTCGGGCGGCTGGATTTCAATACCGAAGGCCTGCTGCTGCTGACCAATGACGGCGAGATCGCGCGGCGCATGGAAATCCCCTCCGCCGGCTGGAACCGGGTCTATCGCGTGCGCCTGTTCGGCAAGGTGACCCAGGCCGATCTCGACCAGCTGGCCACCGGCATCACCATCGACGGCGTGAAATACAGTTCCATCGTCGCCGATCTGGAACGCAGCAAGGGCATGTACAGCTGGGCCAGCGTCTCGCTGAAAGAAGGGCGCAACCGCGAGATCAAGCGGGTGATGGAGCGGCTGGGCCTGAAGGTGGCGCGGCTGATCCGCGTCTCCTACGGCCCCTTTCAGCTTGGCCAGCTCGCCGAGGGCCAGATCGAGGAAATCCCCGCCCGGCTGTGGCGGGAAAAGCTGGGAATCGGCCGGAAAAAACACGCGGACCAGGACTAGCGCCGGGGCGCCGGACGCCGCCGGATTCGAGGCCGGGAGACGGTGCATTTCGGACTCGGACACGGGCCCGGAAAGCTGCTAGAAGCCCCCCGCACGCGATCAAGGGAGCCGGCCATGGGCAGCATGAAGGACAAGCGCAAGAACCAGCTCCAGCCGCCTTTCGCCGCCGAGACCAAGGATGTGCGCTTCGCCGGAACCTTCGAGGTGCTGGTGCCGGTGCCCGCCCGCAACAAGCCCCAGCGCGTGCCGCTGCAGTTCCCCACTTTGTCCGCCGCCGAGAACTGGATTCACAGTCCCGAAGGCCGGGACATGATCGCCGAAATCCTGGAAGACGCCGGGAAATAGACCGGCGCGGTTTGCGGCCGTCCTGTCGCACTCTGGCACAGGCCCGTGATCGCGTTAACCACCGAACCGGCGCATCTGCCGCCGCGCCCGCCGTTCCGGCGGTAAGCGGCTGTTAGCCTTTGCAATGTTAACCTCCGGCCTGAATTTGAAGGTTTGGAGACCGGGAATGCGTAAAACCATCATGCTTGCTTTCGCCGCGGCGACGCTGGCCTTCGGCGCCGCCCACGCGGACAATCTGACGGACGGCGCCCGCGCCTTCCAGAACCGCGACTACAGCCGCGCCGTCTCGCTGTGGCGTCCGCTGGCGGTACAGGGCAACCCCACCGCGCAGAACAACCTTGGCATCATGTATCTGGACGGCAAGGGCGTGCCGCGCAACATGAACGAGGCGGTGCGCTGGATGTCGAACTCGGCGGCCGCCGGTTCGTCGCTGGGCCAGAACAATCTGGGCGGCATGTATCGCGACGGCAAGGGTGTGCCGCGCGACTATGGCACCGCCTTCCGCTGGTTCTCGGCCAGCGCCGCGCAGGGCAATTCCGCCGGCCAGTACAATCTGGGCCTGATGTACGAACTGGGCCAGGGCACCCGCCCCGAACCCTTCCATGCCTTCATGTGGTACGCGCTGGCCGCCGAGCAGGGCGGTATGCCCAACGCCGTGCGCCATCGCGACAGCCTGTTCTCGCGCATGACTCCGGCGGCGCGCCAGCAGGCCCAGCAGATGGTCGTGGCGTGCAAGCGCGTCAACTACAAGGGCTGCCGCTGATCGCGGTCAGACCGATCCTTTGACGGTTCTTCTGTCGTGGAAACGGCGCCGGTGACGGCGCCGTTTTCTTTTGCGCGTCAGCGCAGGTCCGGCCCCACCGCCCAGCCCACCAGCGACTTGCGCTGACCGCGCGTGGCGGGCGTGACCCGGTGCAGGACATAGGACGGAAAGGCGATCAGCGTGCCGCGGGTGCGCGGCGCGATATCCACCGTATGTGACCCCTGGGCCTGGAACTCGCAACCGTCATAGGCATCGGCCTCCGAAAGCTGAACGCTGATGGTCAACTTGCGCGGCTCGCGGCTGGGATCGGTGGCGTCGCGGCCGTAATCCTGATGCCAGTCGAAATGCCCCTTTTCGCCCGCGTCATAGACGGCATATTGCGGATTGAGCAGCGCCGACAGGTCGTACCGGAAGAACTGGCTGTTGAGGCGCAGCACCGCGTCCTCCAGCCGGGAAAATATCCATTCCGGCGCGGCGGGACGCTCGAACCAGCCCACCCGCGTGACGCGCACCGCGTTGTAGCCGCTGCCGTCCCGGTTGGCGACCTGAGCCTCCGCCAGGCGCATGGCGTCACCATGTGCCACTATGGCATCCAGTTCGGACGGACTGAACAACCCGTCCCAGACCACCAGCGCCCCCATCAGGCGCGGCGGCGATGCTTGACGCGATACGCCCTGAACATATGAAGACATCGGCCCCCCGGCACTGTCTTTG
>CALDFO010000248.1 GCA_937942205.1 uncultured Alphaproteobacteria bacterium | reverse complement strand
GACATCACCTTGGCCGCGCTATTCTGGGCAATGGACGGCGAGGCGCATATCCTGGCCCGGCTCATCAAGAAGGTCCTCTATGTCGGGGCTTTCGCCTACATCATCACCAATTTCCATATGCTAGCGGGGCTGATCTATGACTCCTTCTCCCACCTTGGACTTGCCGCCACCGGCAGCAACATGTCTGCTGGCGACTTGCTGCGTCCCGGCAAACTGGCCGGGACCGGTTTCACCGCGGCCTATCCGCTGCTGCAGCAAGCTGGCAAGCTTCTAGGGTTCACGACGGTCTTCACCCATTTGGTGACCATCCTGGTGCTTGTCGGCGCCTGGTTCATTGTGGTGCTGGCCTTCTTCATTCTCGCGGTCCAACTCTTCATCACCATTCTGGAATTCAAGCTGACCACGTTGGCTGGCTTTATCTTGGTGCCGTTCGCCTTGTGGGGCAAAACGGCCTTTCTGGCCGAACGGGTCCTGGGCAATGTCATTTCCTCCGGGATAAAGGTCATGGTGCTGGCAGTGATCGTTGGCATCGGCACCACATTCTTTTCGCAGTTCACGGCCGCCATCACATCGCCCGAGCCCAACCTTCAAGAAGCTATGACGTTGGTGCTGGCCTCGCTTTCGTTGTTCGGTCTCGGAATTTTCGGGCCCGGCATCGCGACGGGTTTGGTCTCCGGCGCCCCCCAGCTCGGGGCCGGGGCTGCCGTAGGCACGACGGGCGCGCTGGTGGGCGGGACCGCCCTGGGCGGCGCCGTTGCCTCCGGCACGGTTCAGTCGGGGGTGCACGCCGGGCGGTCCGCTGTCCAGGCCGGCAGCAGTCTCGGCGGCGGGGCCGCCACCGCTTATGGCATGGCCCAGGCTACCTCAGGCCACAGCGGGTTGGCGGGGGTGGCGGCGGGTTTGGGCGGGGTGGCCGCTGCCGGGATGGGAGCCGCCCGCCAAGCCGCCCGAAATTGGAGTGAAGGAGTTTGGGGCGACGCGGCCAGCCGCGCCAAGGCCGGGGGCGAGGCTGCCTTCCAGGCGACCGGCGGGCGCAGGACTGGCCGCGCGGCGAATGAGAATGGGCCGCCGGGCGCTGCCGGAGCCGGTGGCGCGGGCCCGAGCGGCGGACCGCCAGCCTGGGCCCGCAGGCTCCAGAGCGAAGGGCGCCGGCGCGCCCATGCCCACGCCACGACCCAGGCGGTCAAGGACGGCGACCGTCCGGGCGCCGCCGCCAATCCCGATCTCGATCAGAAGGAGGCTTGACCATGTTCCGACGCCCGATACAGCGCTACGGCCTGACCCCCGAGCCCGCCACGCCCTACCAGCGGGCCGCGCAGGTGTGGGACGACCGGATCGGATCGGCGCGGGTTCAGGCCCGAAACTGGCGGCTGATGGCCTTTGGTGGGTTGGGGCTGACGCTCTGCCTCAGCGCTGCGCTCGCATGGCAATCGGTGCAGAGCCGCGTCACACCCTATGTCGTGCAGGTCGATAAGTTTGGCGCGGTACAGGCCGTGGCGCCCGCCGTGCAGAACTATGTCCCAACCGATGCGGAGATCGCTTGGTACCTGGGACGCTTCATCACCGATGTGCGCAGCTTGAGTTCGGACCCGGTGGTGGTGCGCCATAACTGGCTAGAGGCCTACGACTACGCCACGGATCGCGGCGCGGTTGCGCTCAATCAGTTCGCTCAAGCCAATGACCCGTTCAAAGCAATCGGCCAGCGCACGGTATCCGTCCAGATCAACAGCGTCGTGCGGGTGTCCGACAAGTCTTTCCAGGTGAAATGGACGGAGCAGGCTTTTGAGCATGGTGCCGCCGTCAAGACCGAGCGCTGGACGTCCATCCTGACAGTCGTGACCAAAACGCCATCCACCGCCGAAACCCTCAAGCGCAACCCGCTCGGTCTTTACGTCAATGCCTTGAGCTGGTCCCGCGAACTCGACAATTGAAGGAGCTTATCATGCATGCTGTCACACGCGCCGCCTTCTTCGTTCCGTTGACGATCAGCCTTTCTGCTTGCGCTTGGATGCCATCCTTCCTGCGCAATGATCCGCCGCAACTGCAGGCGGCCCAGCTCCAGGAGGAGCCCGTGCCGCGCATTATTCCCGCGGCATTTGTCCAGTCGCTCCCGGTCTCCACAGTGGTGGCGGTGCCCACACTGCCGGTTGCCGCGCCACCGAAAGCCAAGTCCAAGACGCCGGCGCAGCGCGTCGCCGCAGCAAATACGTCCGCTTTGCAGGAGCCCACAACCGACGGCTATATCAATGCCAATCAAGTCTACAATTACTCTGACGGCGCGATTTATCGGCTATACGCCGCACCGCAAATGGTGAGCGATATCGCGCTCGAACCTGGCGAAAACCTCACCGCCATATCGGCGGGGGATACGACCCGATGGGTGGTGGGCGACACGACCAGCGGTTCGGGCCCGACCAAGCGCGTGCATGTGCTGGCGAAGCCCTTCGCAGCCGGTCTCAAAACCAATCTCGTCATCACCACGGACCGTCGCAGCTACCATCTGGAACTGCAAAGCACGCGCGAGACCTTCATGGCGGCGCTGTCCTGGACCTACCCCCAAGACAATCTCGTGAAGCAGGCTGCTGCGGCGGCTGCGCCGGTATCGCCCCTCGACACGCTGCCGGCGCTCGACAAGCTCAACTTCAACTACAGCATCGCCGGCGACAATGTTGCGTGGAAGCCGGTTCGGGCTTTTGACGACGGCACGCGCGTGTTCATTGAATTTCCAAACGCGCTGACGAAAGGTGAAGCGCCGCCTCTCTTTGTTTCAGGCGCAAATGGAGGTCAGGACCTGGTCAATTACCGCGTGCGCGGCACTTATTATGTCGTTGATCAGCTCTTTACCCAGGCGGAGCTTCGGGCCGGCCAGGATCGCCAGCAAGTGGTCAAAATCAAGCGCACCGCTCCCACGCGGACGGCACAGGCCCGATAGCCATGAGCGACGCGGCAATTCCGGCCGGTGCCGGCCCGAAAGTGGACCCCGAGAACCTGGTGCTTCGGGCCCATCCGCGCCCCGTGACGCGGTTCAAGCGGAAGGTTGTTATTGCTGTGCTGGGCGGAACGGCGCTGCTGGTGTTCGCAGCGACCTGGCTTGCCTTAGGCGAATCGGCGAAGCGCAATGTTACCGGCCAGGAGCTTTATAGCACCGACCGGAAGCCGAAGGCGGACGGGCTCGCCGGCCTGCCAACCGGCTATGACAAAGTCCCCCCGGTACTGGGCGCACCGCTGCCCGGCGACCTTGGTCGCGCAGAACTACGGGCCCGCCAAGGGCTGGGACTTCCCGCATCAGGGCCAGGATCTGAGGCCGAAGCCGCGCGAGCGGAGGAATTGCGTCTGGCGCAACTGTCTCGCCAGGCGAAAGAAGGCGGAATCTTCTTCAATCCATCGGCCGGACGCAGCAGTAGTGCAACGCCCAGCGGTGCCAGCTTTGCAGAACCGACACCCGCAATGCCGCCGAGTGCCACGCTTGCGCTGGACCCCATGCGCGATCCCGCCAATGCCGGCCGCAAGCTCGATTTTCTCAATGCGACCGACGGCAGGAGCATTTACAATCCCCACCACATCCAAGACCCGATCTCGCCATACCAAGTCATGGCCGGAACGCTAATCTCGGCCAGCCTTATCACAGGGCTCGACTCCGACCTTCCCGGAATGGTGGTCGCGCAGATCAGTCAGAATATCTTTGACACCGTGACCGGCAGCATTCTGCTGATCCCGCAGGGTTCGCGGCTCGTAGGCACCTATGATTCCGTCGTGGCGTTCGGGCAGAGCCGGGCCCTGGTGGTGTGGCAAAGGATTATCATGCCGGACGGGTCGTCGATCCAGATCGACAATTTGCCGGCAACCGACACCGCAGGATATTCCGGGCTTGAAGATCAGGTGGATTACCACACCTGGCAGCTCATCAAAGGTGTCGCGATTTCGACGCTGCTAGGCGTCGGTAGCCAGCTCGCGATCAGCGGCCAGAGCGATCTACTGCTGTCGATCCGAAATTCGACCCAAGACAGTGTGAACCAAGCGGGCCAGCAGATTACGCAAAAGAACCTGAATATCCAGCCGACGATCAAGGTTCGGCCGGGATGGCCATTGCGCGTCATCGTCCACAAAGACCTTGTTTTGCGTCCCTACAGAGGTTGAAGGAGAAGCTCATGTCCGAACTCAAGCTAGCCAAACTGCCCGATCGCAAGCCGGTAAAGATTGCCATCACGGTGAGCCCAAATCTGAACAAGAAGCTGGACGCCTATGCCGACGCCTACAAAGGCGCTTATGGCGACGCGGAAAAGGTGAGCGATCTGATTCCGTTCATGCTGGAGCAATTTCTGGATGGGGACCGCAGCTTCAGAGGCGCGCGGAGGCGTCGCACCAGTGATGCCTCAGACAGGACGAATTGATCCATGGGTATTATCGCTGTTCTTAAGCCGACCAAAGAAGGCGGGTGGGAGGGTGCAATTCGCACACTGTCCATAAATCGTGCGGTACGGCTCGTTCCCAATGATGATCGGGCATCAGATGCTGCGCCGATCTTCAGGGTTTTGGCAGGCAAGGCAGAGCTGGGGGCTGTGTGGCCAAGGCGAACCAGCCGGACTGGGAAGTCATACTTTCCGGTGAAGCTTGATGATCCAGGATTGCCGCAGCCCATCACCGCGACCTTGTTCGAGCCGACTGTGGGCGTTGAGGCCCATCTTGTGTGGAACCGGCGTGCCGAAAAGGAGGCTTGAAATGAAACCCCAATCTCATTCTTCTGGATCGAAGTCGCAAGGATACGCAAGGCCTCCGATCCGCTTTGAAGAGAGGCCTACGTGTACAGTTTCCGAGGCGTGTAGTGCGGCCGGATTTGGGCGCACAAAGCTTTACGAGCTGATCGATGGAGGGGCTGTGGAATCGATCCTCATTGGCAGGCGGCGGCTGGTGCGTGTGGCATCCCTGTTACGCCTCTTGGCGCCATCCAAATAGCCATGCGCGGGTTCCCAGTGCGGCCTGAGCGCCTGCCTCACAAACCTGGTTGAATTTCGGGCCAAGGCGCACCGGTGCCCAAGTAAAACTTTGATATATAAGGAAAAAAAGTTCTGAGCTCATCCTTGAAAAGTGTCAGATAAAAGCGTATGTTTCTGACACGGAGAAAAACCCATGAGCACGCTTACGAAGAAAGTCTTGGAGTTTGTGGAAGCTCAGCCTGAGGGCGCGCCTATCGCTGCCCGAGGCTTACTGCAACTATCCAATCGCGCGGCTTTGGATC
>CALDFO010000247.1 GCA_937942205.1 uncultured Alphaproteobacteria bacterium | reverse complement strand
GGCGGCTTCGGCAATGCCCATTTCAAGAGTTCGACCAACCAGGCGCCCAATTTCGCCATGCCCGGCCAGCCCGCCCAGGAGCGGGTGTTCATCCTGAAGCTCAAGCTGATCGCCGATGCCGGGCTGATCGGGATGCCCAATGCGGGCAAGTCCACCTTCCTGAGCCGGGTTTCGGCGGCGCGGCCCAAGATCGCCGACTATCCGTTCACCACCCTGGAGCCGCAGTTGGGGGTGGTGAAGATCGACGACACCGATTTCGTGCTGGCCGACCTGCCCGGGCTGATCGAGGGCGCGCATGAAGGCGTCGGCCTGGGCGACCGCTTCCTGGGCCATGCCGAACGCTGCGCCTCGATCCTGCATCTGATAGACGGCACCGGCAATCAGGTGGCCAGGACCTACAAGACCATTCGCGCCGAACTGGAAGCCTATGGCCACGGGTTGGGCGAAAAGCCCGAGATCGTGGCGCTGAACAAGGTGGATGCGATCCCGGCGGCCGATCTGGCCCGGAAGCGCGCCGCGCTGGAAAAAGCCTGTGGCCACAAGGTGCATGTGATTTCGGGCGTGTCGGGCGAAGGCATTCCCGGCGTGTTGCGGGCGATGGTGCGCCAGATCAATGCCCGCCGCGCCGAGCGGCAGGATGCGGCGCAGGCCGCCCGCCCGGTGCGCGCCCCGTCCACCCGCGCCGAACGCCAGTCGGTGAACTTCAAGGCGCCCGTGGTGCCGCCCGCCCGCAAGGTCGTGGTCGAAGCGCAGGAGAAAACCGCCATCCGTCCCGTGACGGCGGCGGTGAAAAAGCCTGCCGCGGCGGCCAAGCCCCGCGCAAAGGGCTTGGCGCTTGCCAAGTCAAAAGCGGCCAAAGCGAAAACAGCCAAGGCCGCCAAGCCCAAAGCCACGCCGAAAAAGAAAGCCGCCGCCAAGGCCGGCAAGGCGAAAGCCAGGCCCGCCGCCACGCGCCATTCCAACAAGGCGCGGGCCCAGAAGAAGACCGGGAAGAAGACGCGGCGATGAGCGATATTTTCTCCGGCGCCAAACTGGTGGTGGTCAAGGTCGGCTCGGCCCTGCTGGTGGATGGCGACAAGGGCGAGCTGCGCCGGGAATGGCTGGCCTCGCTCTGCGCCGATGTGGCGGCGCTCAAACAGAACGGCGCGCAGGTGATCCTGGTCTCGTCCGGCTCCATCGCGCTGGGCCGCCGGTTGCTGGGTCTGCCCGCGGGCGCCTTGCGGCTGGAGGAAAGCCAGGCGGCGGCGGCGGCGGGCCAGGTGCGGCTGGCGGAAGCCTATGCCGACATCTTCGCGCAGGTCGGCATCGTGGCGGCGCAGGTGCTGCTGACCTTTGGCGATACCGAGGAGCGCCGCCGCTATCTCAATGCCCGCGCCACCCTGGGTACACTGATCGAACTGGGCGCGGTTCCGGTCATCAACGAGAATGACACCGTCGCCACCGCCGAGATCAAGTTCGGCGACAATGACCGGTTGGGGGCGCGCGTCGCGTCCATGATGGGGGCGGACCGGCTGGTGTTGCTGTCGGATGTGGACGGGCTTTACACCGCCAATCCCGCGCTGGATCCGTCCGCCACGCATATTCCTGAAGTCACCGCCATCACCGACGCAATCGAGGGCATGGCGGGCGATTCCATTTCCGGCTTCGGGCGCGGCGGCATGACCTCCAAGCTGATCGCCGCCAGGATCGCGATGGGCGCGGGCTGCGACGTGATCCTGGCCCGGGGCGACAGCCGCAATCCGCTGTCGGCCATCGCGGGCGGCGCGCGCCATACCGTGTTCCGCGCCAGCCTCACACCCGCCGCCGCCCGCAAGCGCTGGATCGCGGGCGTGCTGCACGCGCAAGGCGCGCTGGTGATCGACGAGGGCGCGGTGCGGGCGCTGAAGGACGGAAAAAGCCTGCTGCCGGCGGGAATCCGCCAGATTGACGGCCGCTTCGAGCGCGGCGATGCGGTGCTGGTGCGCGACCGTGACGGGCGCGAAGTGGCGCGGGGCCTGGCGGCTTATAATGCCGCCGACGCCGAGCGGATCGCGGGCAAGCGCACGGTCGAAATCGAGGCCATTCTGGGTTATCGTGGCCGGGACGAGATGATCCACCGCGACGATCTGGTGCTGACGGGAAACGGAGCATGACGGTTCACAATTCCAGCGACGCTTTAGCAGCGGAGATGGCGGCGATCGGCGCCGCCGCCCGCGATGCCGCCCGCGCCATGCGCGAGGCGGGGGATGACGCCAAGACCAGGGCGCTGACGGTGGCGGCCGCCGCCATCCGGAGCCGCGCGGCCGAGATTCTGGAGGCCAACCGGGCCGATATCGCCGCCGCGCAGGCCGCCGGAATGCCCGCGCCGATGGTGGACCGGCTGATGCTGAACGACGCCCGCATCGAGGCGATGGCCAAGGGGATCGAAGTGGTGGCGGCGCTGCCCGATCCGGTGGGCCGGGAGCTGGCGCGCTGGTCGCGGCCCAACGGACTGGATATCGCCCGCGTCGCCACGCCTATCGGCGTGATCGGCATCATCTATGAATCGCGCCCCAATGTGACGGCGGACGCGGGCGCGCTGGCGCTCAAGTCGGGCAATGTCGCCATCCTGCGCGGCG
>CALDFO010000246.1 GCA_937942205.1 uncultured Alphaproteobacteria bacterium | reverse complement strand
ATACGAGATAAGCTAGTGACTGGAGTTCAGACGTGTGCTCTTCCGATCTATGTGATGCATCATGCGCAGGCCAGCCGTGTGACGGTCCGCATCGCCTGCGCGCAGGGCCGGATTTGCGCCGCCATCCGCGACGACGGACAGGGCTGCCAGGCCCGGACGAACGGCGGCCGCCAGGGCAACGGCATCCGCAACCTGACGGCGCGGATGCAGACACTGGGCGGCGAATTCGCCATGACATTCCGGCCGGGCAGCGCCGAGGCCCACTTCTGGTTTCCGCTGGAAGCCGCAGCCGATGCCCCGGAACAGGGGGTGATCGAAAACCCGCAACCCGTCATTGTCGGATCATGACGGCCACACCGGACACGGCACGCCCGCGCACGATCCTGCTGGTGGAGGACCAGGCCAGGACACGGCAATGGCTTGCCGGGATACTGCTCAAGGCGTTCCCGGATTGCGAAATCGCCGCCTGCGGCACGCTTTCGGATGCCTTCGGCCGACTGGCGGCCTTCCGGGACCGGGAGAACCGTCCGCCGCCATGGCTGGCGGTGATCGACATCAACCTGCCGGACGGATCGGGCATCGAACTGTTGCGCGAGATCACGGCCTGCTGGCCCGACACGCTGCCGCTGGTCGCCACCATGTATGACGATGACGCCCATCTGATGGAAGCCATCGCCGCCGGGGCCAAGGGCTATCTGCTCAAGGGTGACGAAGCCGAGGTGCTGCAGGGATATCTGCGGCGGGCGGCGAATGGCGAGCCCGCCATGTCGCCCTCAATCGCGCACCGCATCCTGGCGCATTTCCGCGAGACGGCGGAACAGACGGTCCCGGCCTCGTCGCTGCGGCATCAGCAGCCGCTTTCGCCGCGCGAGACCGATGTGCTGTCGCTGCTGGGCAAGGGCTTCACCGTGGCGGAAGCCGCGCAACGGCTGGGCCTGTCGCCACAGACGGTCTCGACCTATGTGCGGACCATCTATTCCAAACTCAGCATTTCCAACCGCGCCCAGGCGACATTGGAAGCCCGCCGCCGGGGCCTGTGACCGCAATCGGCGACGGATATGCATGAGACCCCCGGCGCGCAGGCGCGCCGGGGGTCTCTCCACGGACTAGAAGCGGTACCGCAGGGTGGTGCCGAAGGTGCGCGGGTCGCCCGGCTGGCCCGCGATCAGGCCGGTATTGCTGGGCGTGACCGTCAACTGCTCGAAATAGTTCTGGTCGAAGGCGTTGCGCAGCCACAGCGACAGGTCCAGGCCGTCCCTGGTGCGGAAGCCGATGCGGAAATTGTGCAGCGAATAGCCGTCCACATCCGTATAGGCCGAGCGCGACGCATTCGACGAGAATTTGGACCGGAAGCTGGCGTCATAGCCGAAATACACCTCACCTTCCTTGCCCGCGAAGCCGGCGGGGGCATGGGCCTCGCCGCCCCAGGAAAAGGACCAGTTGGAGATGCCGGGCAGCCACTGGCCGGAGATGTTGCAGTTGGCCGGGCTGAGCGCACCGGGCACACCGGCGGCGCCGGGCACCTGCGAACCGGTGACGGTGGTGCCGCCCGACAGTTCCGGCGGGCACGGCGCGTCCACGAACCGCACATAGCTGTGGTCGTTATAGGTGCCGCTGACATAGGCCGACGACCAGTCGGTGGGCAGGACCGAGAACTCAGCCTCGAAGCCGCGCACCCGCACCTTGCCCGCATTGGCCAGATAGCCGCGCACCAGGCCCAGGGCGCCGTTGTTGACATTGGCCTGGTAGTTCTTGATCTCGGTCCAGAAGCCGGTGAGGGTCAGGGTCGCCCGGCCCTCCAGGACCTGCGACTTCAGGCCGGTTTCATAGTGGTTCACATCTTCCGGCTTGATGCGGCCCGCCGCCAGGATCGGCACGCCATTGGCATCGGCCGGGACGCCGTTGAGGTTGATGCCGCCGCTCTTATAGGCCTTGGCATAGGTGGCATAGGCCAGCAGGTCCTCCGCGACCTGATAGGACACATTCAGATCGTAAGAGACGTTCGATTTGGCCAGGGTGGGCGCATAATATTGCGGCGCGCGCACCCCGCGCTGATCGACGATCCACGGATCGTTGGCGTAAGGCCCGGTGAACAGGACAAGCTGGCGGGTGCCGTCCGAGGCGGTGCCGGTCACCACCGAACTGTAATAGCCGGACTTCTGGTCATAGTTGAGGCGGATGCCCGGCGAGACGGTCAGCCTGTCCGTCACCTTGTAGTTCAGCTTGCCGAACAGCGCCACGCTGGTGTTGCGCAGCACGATGTCGTTGGCCGCGGTCAGGCCGTCGAGAACCGCCGGAATGCAGGCGCGCGTGGTGGGCGTGGCGCAACCGGGCGCCCCCACCGGGACATTGCCGGGATTGAGCGTCCAGCGGCTGGCGGCCGGGCCCTGGCTTTCGGTGCCGGTGGTGTGGATCTGCTGATGGAAGCCGAACACGCCGACCACGAAGTCATAGCGTTCCGCCTGATAGGCGTAGCGGATTTCCTGCGAGAACTGGTTCTGCTTGGTGGGATTCTGCGACTGGGGCGTGATCGGCAGGCCGGTGAAGTCGCGGTCGTTCTTCGGGCCCCAGTCCCAGTAGCGCCAGGAGGAAACCGAGGTCAGCGTGCCGCCGCCGACATTCCATTCGGCCAGGACCGAAGCGCCGCCGACCTCGTTGCGGGCGCGCAGCGGCGCGTCGATGTCGGTGACGCGGTCGAACGGATTGGTGCTGGGAACGCGGTAATTGAGCGCCGCCGCGAGCGAGGCGTACTGGCGGTTCAAGGGCCGCTGGGTGGTCCCGACGCGGGCGTAATACTGGGCGCAGCAATTGGCGTCCTGCAGGTTGTAATCGGCCGATACCGTCACCTTCAGGTCTTTGTTGGCGTTCCACAGCACCGTGCCGCGCAGGCCCAGATTGTCCTGGCCGTTGATCCAGCTGTTGGAGGCGGTATTATAGACCGTGCCGCGGCGGGTGGTGCTGGCGGCGCTGACGCGGAAGGCGATGTCGTTGGAGATCGGGCCGGAGATAGACGCCTTGGCCTGCTTGAAATCGTAATTGCCGATGGAGAATTCGCCATGCGTCTCCAGCTCGAAGCTGGGCGCGCGGGTGCGGATATTGATGGCCCCGGCGGTGGTGTTCTTGCCGTACAGCGTGCCCTGCGGCCCGCGCAGCACTTCCACCTGCTCCACATCCACCAGATCAAGGGTCGCGGAGGCCACCCGGTTGTAATAGACCTGATCCACATAGATGCCGACGCCCTGCTCGATGCCGTCATTGGTCAGGCCCAGCGGCGCGCCGATGCCGCGGATATTGACCGAGGTGTTGCGCGGATTCTGGGAATAGAATTGCAGGCTGGGCTGAAGCTGGGTGATGCGGCTGATGTTGTAGGCTCCGGTTTCGGCGATCTGGTTGGCCGAGATGACGGAGATCGCCACCGGAACCTTCTGCAAGTCCTCATCCACCCGGCGGGCGTTGACTGTGATGGTTTCGGCGCCCGAAAGCTGGGCGACCTGGGTGTAGCCGCCGGTGGCGCGGGCGGTGTCGGCCTGGGCCACCACCAGATTGTCGGCGGCGACTTCCAAGACAGGCGGCGCGGCGGGCGCGTCAGCCCCAGGCGCGGCCAGGGCCGGGACGGAAATCAAGGAAAGCGCGCTGGCCGCCAGCAAATGGCCGCGCACCCGGAAAAGACGGTTCATTCGGATATCCCCTTCAAGAAAGCCCGCTTGCGCGGGCCTGACTGTTTCGCCGGCAATGCCCGGCGGTATGGGGCATGAATCCCCATATTCCCTACCTAGTCAATAGAGATTCAGCAGTATTGGCGCACGCGCATGGCTCCGATGCGTCTCAAGGATAGCGACGTTGGATATTCAGGATGTTCAGGCGAATGCGCCGGCCGTCATGCGGTGCGCGGGCAATGCGTCAGCGCCGCGCAGGCGCGACGAAAGCCTGGGTCAGGTCACCGATCAGGTCGTCCTGATCCTCCAGCCCGACCGACAAGCGCAGCAGGCCGTCGGTGATGCCCGCCGCCGCCATGGCATCGGGCGACAGATAGACATGGGTCATGGTCTTGGGATGGGCGACCAGGCTTTCGATGCCGCCCAGGGATTCGGCGAGGGTGAACACCCGCAGCGATTCCACAAAGGCGCGCACCGCCCCGGTGCCGCCCGCCAGCGAAAAACTCAGCATGGCGCCGAACCCGCGCTGCTGGCGAGCCGCGATGGCATGGCCCGGATGATCCGGCAGGCCGGGATAATAGACCGCCTCGACGGCGGGATGACTCTTGAGGAACGCGGCGATGGCGCCCGCCGTGCGCTGCTGCCGTTCCATGCGGGGAAACAGCGTCCGGACGCCACGCAGCGTCATATAGGAGTCGAACGGCGCGCCGATCACGCCGGTGACATTGGCCCAGTGGGCCAGCGCCTGGGCGTCCTCGGCCGTTTTGACGATCACCGCGCCGCCCACCACATCCGAATGGCCGTTGAGATATTTGGTGGTCGAATGCACGACATAGTCGGCGCCCAGCGCCAGGGGCCGCTGAAGGGCGGGCGACAGGAAGGTATTGTCCACCGCCACCTTGGCGCCCGCCGCATGGGCGCGTTGGCAGATGCGGGCGATGTCGACGATCCGCATCAGCGGATTGCTGGGGGTCTCGACCAGGACCAGCGCCGGGGACCGGTGCAGCGCCGAATCCAGGCGCGCATCGTCGCCCTGGTCGGCATATTCCACCGCGAAGTGGCCGCGCTCGGCATGGGCGTCGAGCAGGCGGGCGGTTCCGGCATAGCAATCATGCGGCGCGACAACCAGGTCATCGCGCCGCAACTGTGAAAGGATCAGATCGACCGCCGCCAGGCCCGAGGCGGCGACCACCGCGCCCGCGCCGCCTTCCAGCTTGGCCAGGGTGTCGGCCAGCATGGCGCGGGTCGGATTGTCGGTGCGGCTGTACTCATACCGCCCCGGCCGTTCCAGCCCCGGAAAGGCGAAGGTGCTGGACAGATAGAGGGGGGGCGCGACGGCGCCGAAGCCGTTGTCGCCGGCGATGCCATGGGCCGCCGCGATCGTTTCGGCCGCTTTTTCGCCGTCCGCCCGCCCCGTCATATCCGGATGCTCCTTAACTCGTTACTTGGGCAGCTCGACGACCCGCAAGTAAGGCTTGACCGTCTTCCAGCCTTGCGGGAACAGCGTCTTGGCCTGCTCATCCGACACGCTGGGCACGATGATCGCCGGATCGCCCTGCTTCCAGTTCACCGGCGTCGCCACCTTCTGCCGGTCGGTCAGTTGCAGGCTGTCGATGGCGCGCAGGATTTCCTGGAAGTTGCGGCCCGCGCTGGGCGGATAGGTCAGGATCAGCCGGATCTTCTTGTTCGGGTCGATCACATAGACCGCGCGCACCGTCAGGGTGGGCTCGGCTTCGGGATGGATCATGTCATAGAGCTTGGACACCGTCTTGTCGGCGTCGGCGATGATCGGATAGGTCACCGGACCGCAGCCCTGGGTTTCGGTGATGTCGGCCTGCCAGCCCTTGTGGGATTCAACCCCATCGACCGACAGCGCGATCACCTTGACGCCGCGCTTTTCCCATTCCGGCCCCAGCCGCTGCACTTCGCCCAGTTCGGTGGTGCAGACCGGGGTGAAATCCTTGGGATGACTGAACAGGACGCCCCAGGAATCGCCCAGCCATTTGTGAAAGCTGATGGAACCCTGGGTGCTGTCCTGGGTGAAGTCCGGCGCGATCTGTCCGAGTTGCAAGGCCATGGCGTATCTCCTTCAAAAAAAGCGGTTAGTCGTTGAAGTGTCGTCCTTCGGTCACTTCCGGGACGATTCCGGCCCGGATGACAAAGTCTCCGAAATGCTCTCCCGGCCGGCGGCCCTGGGCATACTGGCCCAGCACATCGTCCAGCGCCGACAGGATCGCCGCCTCGCCGATATTCTCGCGGTAGAGCTTGTTGAGGCGATGACCGTGAAAGCCGCCGCCGATATAGAGATTGTATTTGCCCGGCGCGCGCCCGGTCAGCCCGATCTCGCTGTTATAAGGCCTGGAACAGCCATTGGGGCAGCCGGTCATCCGCAAGGTGATCGGCGTGTCCATCAGATTGTGCTTGGCCAGAAGAGGCTCGATCTTGGAGATCAGGCCCGGCAGATAACGTTCGCTTTCCGCCATCGCCAGGCCGCAGGTTGGCAGCGCCACGCAGGCCATGGAATTGCGGCGCACCGCGCTGGCCCCGCCCTGCTCGTCCAGGCCGTATTCCTCCAGCAGCGCCTGGATCACCGGCCGCTGTTCACGGCCGACATCGGCGATGGCCAGATTCTGGTTGGGCGTCAGACGGAAGGTGCCCTCATGAATCCGGGCGATGGTGAGCAGCGCGTCCATCAGGGCAAGGCCCGGATGATTGGCGATGCGGCCATTCTCGATGAACAACGTGAACTGCGAGCGGCCGCCGTCGGATTCCGACCAGCCCAGCACATCGCCATTGGAGGTGAAGGCATAGGTGCGGGCCGCTTCCAGGGCAAAACCCAGCCGGTTCTCGATCTCGGCCTTGATCCAGTCCAGCCCCTTGTCGTCGATGGTGTATTTGAAACGGGCATGGGCGCGGTCCTTGCGGTCGCCATAATCGCGCTGGACGCTCATCACCGCGTCGATCGTCTCGGTCACCCTGGCGGCGGGAATATAGCCGATCACCGAGGCCAGCCGCGGATAGGTTTCCGGCTTTCCGTCGGTGCGGCCCATGCTGCCGCCGATGGCGACGTTGAAGCCTTCCAGCTTGTGTCCCTTGACGATGGCGATGAAGCCCAGGTCCTGGGCATAGACGTCGATGTCGTTGCTGGGCGGAATCGCGAAGCCGATCTTGAACTTCCGCGGCATGTAGGTGTCGCCGTAGAAGGGTTCTTCACCCTCCGAGGACGCGACCTTCTTCTCGCCATACCAGATCTCATGATAGGCGCCGGATTTCCAGGCGGCGTGGTTGCTGGCGTCGCGGGCCATATTATAGACCTCGGCGTGCAGGCCGGACAGCGCCGGATTGACCGCGCACATCACCCCGCGCGTGTCGTCGCCGCAGGCCGCCACGGTATCCAGCAGGGCTTCATGCAGACCCTGGATCGTGGCCTTGAGATCGCGCTTGAGAATCCAATGGAACTGGAAGGTCTGGCGCGTGGTCAGGCGCAGGGTTTCGCCGCCATGGGCGCGCGCCAGCTTGTCCAGCTTGATCCATTGCGCCGGGGTGCAGACACCGCCGGGCAACCGTACCCGGACCATGAACTGATGGGCCGGCTCCAGCTTCTGGCGGCGGCGCTCGTCGCGCAGGTCGCGGTCGTCCTGCTGGTACATGCCGTGAAACTTGAGCAGCTTCTGGTCCGGAAAGGTGATCCCGGCGCTGATCTCGTCCAGCAGGCTTTCGGCGATGGTGCCGCGCAGATGATTGCTGCCCGCCTTGAGGGTCTCGTCGGGCCCGAGATTGGACAGCGGCTGCGAACGGTCGCGGCTGCGGTCGGTGGGGGCATGGGGCGGTTCGACAAGTTCAATAGACATCGCGCTGATACCTGTGGTCGCGTTGCAGGGTCCGCAAATACTCTTCCGCCGCTTCGGGGCCGAGATGGCCCTGGTCCTGGAGCACCGACAGCAGGGCGGCATGTACGTCCGGCGCCATATGCGCGGCATCGCCGCAGACATACAGATGCGCCCCCTCCTCCAGCCAAGCATAAAGGTCGGCCGCCCGCTCCTTCAGCTTGTGCTGCACATAAGTCTTCTCGGCCCGGTCGCGGGAGAAGGCCACATCCATGCGGGTGAGCAGGCCGCTCTTGAGATGGTCCTGCCATTCGATCTGATAGAGGAAATCGCTGCGGAAATTGCGCTCGCCGAAGAACAGCCAGGATTTCCCCGTCGCGCCGCGCGCCTCGCGCTCCTGCAGGAAGGCGCGATAGGGCGCCACGCCGGTGCCCGCCCCGATCATCACGATCGGCGCATCGTCCGACGGAAGGCGGAAATGCGGATTGTCCTGGACATAGACGGGCAGCGTGGTGTCGGGCGCGGCGCGGCTGGAAACATGGCCGGAAGCCACGCCGCCGCGGGGCTCGCCACGCAATTCATAGCGCACCGTGGCCACGGTCAGATGCACTTCATCGGGCGCGGCCGCCAGGCTGGAGGCGATGGAATAGAGCCGCGGCTGCAGCGGCCGCAGGCCCGGTACGAAATCCTCTACCGTCAGGCCGGGCACCGGAAAGTCCCGAACGATGTCGATCACATGATGCTGGTGCAGATAGGCGTTGCGCTCTGCCGCATTCTCCGGCGCGGCCAGCCGCCGCAAATCCGCCGCATCGCTCAACGCCGCCCAGGATTCCAGGAAGCGCGGCGTGGCCGCGACGATCTCGAAGTCCGAAGCCAGCGCCGCGGCCAGGCTGGTCTCTCCACCCTTGCGGGACACCGGCGCGTCGCCGCTGAGGCCGGTATGACTGAGGATCGCCTCCACCAATTCGGGATCGTTGCGTGGGAACAGCCCCAGGGCATCGCCCGGCG
>CALDFO010000245.1 GCA_937942205.1 uncultured Alphaproteobacteria bacterium | reverse complement strand
ACCCAATGGTACTTCAACAACAGCGGCGCGGTGGACGGCAAGGGCGCGGAGGAAGGCTCGCCCCGCCCGGTCGGGCACGAGATCACCGAGACAGTGGTCATCAACCAGATGCGCGACAAGTATCTGGCCAAGGCGATGGCCAACCCGAAGAACGACAAGAGCGCCCAGGAGGCCATCCGCTATCACTTCCAGTGGGTGGACGGGCTGCTGCGCCATGTCGAGGCCCAGCGCAAGGCGGCCGAGCCCAAGCATCTGGCGGCGCTGACCCGGCTGGCCGAGCGCGCCTGGCGCCGCCCCATCACCCAGGCCGAGCGCAACGACCTTCTGGCCTATTACAAGACGCTGCGCGGGCGGAAGCTGTCGCATGAGGCGGCCATCCATGACTCGGTCGTGGCCGTGCTGATGGCGCCCGATTTTCTCTACCGTTTCGACCTGTCGCGCACCGCCGCCGCGCCGAAGCCGGAGGCCATCCCCCATGCCGTCAAGGTGGCGACCAAGCCCGCCGCCAAGCCCTTCGCCACCGAGCCCTTGTCCGGCACCAGCCTGGCCAACCGTCTCAGCTATTTCCTCTGGGGCTCGATGCCCGATGACCCGCTGATGCGACAGGCCGTATCCGGCGACCTGAAAAAGCCCGCCGTGCTGCTGGCCCAGGCCCGCCGCATGTTGAAGGACCCCAAGGCGCGCGGCCTGGCCACCGAATTCACCGGCAACTGGCTGGTCTTCCGCCAGTTCGAGACCAACAATTCGGTGGACCGCCAGCGCTTCCCCACCTTCACCGACGACCTGCGCGAGGCCATGTTTCAGGAGCCGGTGCGCTACATGCAGGACATCGTGGCCCGCGACGGTTCGGTGTTGGACCTGCTCTATGGCAACTACACCTTCGTCAATCCGCCGCTGGCCAGGCATTACGGAATGCCGGATGTGGCGGGCGACAGCAGCAACTGGGTGCGGGTGGACAATGCGGACAAATTCGGCCGCGGCGGCATCCTGCCGATGGCGGTGTTCATGACCCAGAACTCGCCGGGCCTGCGGACCAGCCCGGTCAAGCGCGGCAACTGGGTGGTGCAGAAGGTGCTGGGCATCCGCGTGCCGCCGCCGCCGCCGGTGGTGCCCGAACTGCCCAGCGACGAATCCAAGTCCGATCTGCCGATCCGCGAGATGCTGGCCCGCCACCGCGCGGTGCCCTTCTGCGCCTCCTGCCACCAGCGTTTCGACTCCTTCGGCCTGGTGTTCGAGGGGTATGGTCCGGTGGGCGATGCGCGCGCCAAGGATCTGGCGGGCCGCCCGGTGGACGTTTCGGCCACCTTCCCCGGCGGCGTCGCCGCCAGCGGCGTGCCCGGCCTGCAAAGCTTCATCCGCGAGCATCGCCAGGACCGCTTCATCGAGAATCTCTGCCGCAAGCTGCTGGCCTATGCCCTGAACCGTTCGCCGCAGATGTCGGACGAGGGGCTGGTGGACACGATGAAGGCCAATCTGGCGGCCAATGGCTACCGTTTCAGCGCGCTGGTGGAGACCATCATCCTCAGCCCGCAATTCCAGAACCGGCGGCTACCGGAAAAATCCGATATACAGAAGGCCGACGCCGCGCCGGCCGGCTCCAGACTGGCCAAGACGGCCTTGAACAGGGGGAAATGACATGACCCATAACCCGTTCCGCTCCCGCGCCTTTTCCCGCCGCGCCGTGCTGCGCGGCGCCGGCTGCGCCATGGCGCTGCCCTGGATGGAATCGGTCAGCGCCCTGGCCGATACGCCCAAGCCCTCGGATTTTCCCAAGCGGTTCGGCGTGGTCTTCCTGGGCTGCGGCGTGCATGAGGATCACTGGAGCGCCGAGGGCAATGGCGCGGCCATGAAGCTCTCCAAGTCGCTCAGCCCGCTGGAAAAGCTCAAGAGCAAGATCAATGTGATCGACGGTTTGCAGGTGAAGGCCCTGATGAACCAGGGCATCCATCCGGCCCAGACCGGCAGCCTGTTGTCGGGCGCGCCCATCGCCAAGGGCGCGCTGATCCATTCCGGCGTCAGCCTGGATCAGATGATCGCGGGTCACGTCGGCCAGGACACGCCCCAGTCCAGCATCGTGCTGGCCTGCGAACAGCCCATGACCGGCTATCACGAGACCAATTTCAGCCTGGCCTATTCCTCGCATCTGTCCTGGCAGACGCCGGATTCGCCGGTGCCGGTGGAAGTCTATCCCGCCCAGGCCTGGGACAGCCTGTTCGACAATCGCGGCAGCCTGATGAATCTCAGCGTGCTGGACCGCGTCAACGACCGCGCCAAGGATCTGTCGCGCAAGATCAGCGCCACCGACCGCGGCAAGCTGGACGAGTTCATGACCAGCGTGCGCGAGATCGAGCGGCGCATGGAGGTGATGCGCAAGAACCAGGGCGCCGCCGCCGAAACCGCCTCGCTGAAGAACGCTTCGCTGATGACCATGGACCGTCCGTCCAACGGCCTGCCCGAGGACCTGCGCGAACATGCGAAGATGATGTGCGACATCATCGCCATCGCCTTCCAGACCAACAAGACCCGCGTCGCCTCGCTGATCATCAGCCGCGACCTGTCGGCCATGTACTATCCCTTCCTGGATGTGAAGGACGGCCATCACAGCGCCAGCCACGACAACACCTCGGAAGGCTATGAGCGCATCACCCGCTTCCATGTCGAGCAGTACGCCTATCTGGCGTCCAGGCTGGACAGCATGAAGGAGGGCGAGGGCACCGTGCTGGACAACAGCTGCCTGATGTTCCTGTCCAACATGTGGATCGGCCGCAAGCACGACAATTCGCGCCTGCCGCTGGTGCTGGCGGGCGGCCTGGGCGGCACGCTGGAGACCGGGCGGTCGCTGAACTACCTGAAGGAGAGCGAGGACAAGCGCAAGATGTGCAGTCTCTATCTCTCGCTGATGGACCGCTACGGCATGAAGACGGAAGCCTTCGGCGATTCCAGCACCCGGCTGGAACACATCTAGCTAAAGCGACAACTGGCTGCGCAGGCCGATGGCGTTGGCCGAGATGTCGGCGCCCGGCGCGTTGATATGGCTCACCTGGATGTTGTCGTATTCCAGCATGAAGCGGATGGTCTCGTTGGGATACCAGTTCAGGCCCACCGTCCAGGTGTTCTGGATTCCGCCGGTCACCGCGCCCGCCGCCGCCAGCGGCATGTAGTCCAGATCGGTGTTGCTGTAGCGCGCCTTGATTTCCCAGGCGCCGAACCCCTTGCCCAACGGCTGGTCCGGCTTGGGACCGCGGAAGCTGGCGGTGCCGGTGTCATAGCGGCGCGGCTCGCCGGTCAACGACCAGGACGCCTGGGCGTACCAGCCGCTGAAATGGGGGCTGGGCAGGGCGGTGCGGCGGGCGATGCCATAGCGGAACCAGCCGCCCTGGCCGTAGAAGCGGTCCAGTTGCAGGGCGCTCTCGAAGCCGAACTCCGTCACGGTGCGCGCGTCGATCGCGCCGGTGTCGATGATGCGGCTGCCGTCCACCACCAGTTCCGTGGGGCTGCTGAGGCGGAAGGTGTTGGGCGGGTTGGGCCCGGCGGCGGCGTCGGCCAGCTGGAAGACATGGGTGAGGTTGGCGTCCAGCAGCCATTTGCTGTTCTCGCGGTCCAGCGCCAGCCAGGCGCCGCGCCCGACAAAGGCCAGCTGTTCGTCGAAATTGGCGGTCTCTGTGGTCTTCATGCCGCTGAGGGCGGCGGAGAGGAAATAGGTCTTCTCCGCCACGAACAGGTTGATGGCGCTGCGCCCGGGCGAGGCGGCGATGCCGCGCGCCACGCTGGCGGCGGTGGAGCGTTCCAGGAACTGGATCTCGCTGGCGCTGGTGGCGTCATCCAGGCCCGCGAAGGGCGCCGTGGCGCCCAGGCGCACCGCGAAAGGCGCCAGCCCGTCATACTGGATATAGGCGCGGTGCAGATAGCCGCTGCGCTCGACGCCCGAACCGCCGAAATTGAGCGCCAGGTTGTAGGACCAGTCGCGGCCCAGATTGCCGGTGAACCCGACTTGGGCGCGGCGGAAATTGGTGCCGCTGTTCAGGTCCACGCCCGGCGGATTGCGGCCCTCCATGAAATAGCCCATGTCGAACTGCACCAGGGCGCGCAGCGCCAGGCTGTATTCGCCGTCGGCGGAGGTGATGGTGAAGCGGCCGTTGTTGACGCTGGCGCGGGGTTGCGTGGCCAGGCGTTTTTCCAGGGCGTCGGCGCGGGCCGCCGTATCGCGGCGCACCGCCTCCAGCGGGGCGCGGTCGTCCTGCCGGGCCTTGATGCCGGCCAGTTCCTTCTGCACCTCCCGAAGCTGGCGTTCCAGCGCGTCCAGGCGCGGATCGGCCTTGCGGTCCGCCGCCAGGGACGGAGCCGTCCCGGCAACAAGCGCGCAGCCCGCCAGCAAAATCCCGCGAAACGACATGATAACTCCGGGGGTAAACGCTACAGGCCGCTGGGTTAGCCGCCGTGATCCCCGCGGTCAACGCCCCCCGGGGTCAGATTTGCCGCAGCAGCCAGCGTACCGCCCGCTTTTGCAGTTCGACATGCTGGGGATTCCACAGGGCATGGTTGGTATGGCCCATAGCGGTGAATACCACCCGGCCCTTGCCGAAGTCATAGGCCCAGCCCGCGGGCGATCCGGTTCCCCGCTTGAGATAGGTCAATCCGTCCAGGTTTTCCGACTCCAGGATCAGGTGGCGCGGGTCCTTGTCGTAATCCACATAATGCTGCTCGTCATTGACGATGAAGGGCTTCAGTCCCGCCGTGATCGGATGGGGGTTGACGGTGGCGCGCACCTGGAAGGGGCGCAGCGGCGGATGGCCGACATAGGCGCCGCCCATCACCGCGCGATAGTCCTGGGAGGACAGCGAGATGTGGCTGGCATTGTGCGACGCCCTGAATCATGCTGCGGCGCGAAAGACGATTTGAAAACAATCTCATCCCGGTCCTCTTTTGTTTTGTTTTGCGTGTTTGATCTGGACGGTCCGGCGCAGCCTCGCCAGTATGGGCCCATAAAACAGGGCGGCATTACCCGCCGGGAGAATGAGCCGGGATGCGGAAAACGGGAAATCGCGGCCTGTGCGCCGCGCTGATGGCCGCCGGCCTGCTTCTGTGTGGCTGTGACGACAAGACCTACGACACTCAAGGCGGCGCGGTGGATGGCTGGCCGGTCTGGGGCCAGAACGAAAAAGGCGTGCGCTACAGCGCCAACACCCAGATCACCCCCGCCAACGTCAAGCATCTGAAAGTCGCCTGGGTCTATCATACCGGCGATCTGTCCGCGCCGAACGAAAGCAAGAACCTGGCCTTCGAGGCTACGCCGATCCTGGCCGACGGCACGCTGTATCTCTGTTCGCCGCGCAACCGCATCATCGCGCTCGATCCCGCCACCGGCCGCGAAAAATGGACATTCGACGCCAAGCCGGACACCACCGGCTCCACCGTCATCGTCTGCCGCGGCGTTTCCTATTGGAAGGATTCCACTGCCGCCGCCGATGCGGTGTGCGGCCGGCGCATCTTCGCCGGGACGATAGACGGCAAGATGTGGTCGCTGGACGCCGCCACGGGCAGGCCCTGCGCCGGTTTCGGCCGGGACGGCCGGGTGGACCTGCATGAGGGTCTGGGCAAGGTGAAGCTGCCGGGCCAGTACGGTGTTTCCAGCGCCCCCACCATTGTGGGCGACATGGTGATCACCGGCTCCAAGATCATCGATTTCCACGATGTGGACATGCCGGGCGGCGTGGTGCGGGCGCTGGACGCGCGCACCGGCGCGCTGGTCTGGGCCTTCACCGCCGCCCCGCCCAGCATGATGGCCGATCCCACCGTCACGACGCCGCCCGGGCCGGGCGAGCATTATCCGCGCAGCACCGCCAATGTCTGGGCGCCCATGTCGGTGGACCTGTCGCGCCGCCTGATCTTCCTGCCCACCGGCACGCCGCAGCTGGATTCGGTGCTGGGAAAGGGCGACTGGGACCATTACGGCAGCGCGCTGGTCGCGCTGAATGTGGATACCGGCAAGGTGGTCTGGCGCACCCAGTTCGTCCGCAAGGACATCTGGGATTATGACACCCCCGCCCAGCCGCTGCTGTTCGACTATCGTGCACCGGACGGCAAGGTCATTCCCGCCGTCGCCCAGGCGACCAAGATGGGCTGGATCTTCGTGCTCAACCGCGAAACCGGCCAGGCGATCTTCCCGCTGCGGGAATGGCCCGTCTCCACCGGCGGATTGCAGAAGGGCCTGTCGCCCACCCAGCCCATGCCGATTTTGCCGGAGCACCAGATCACCATCCGCAAGATGACCGAAGACGACATGTTCGGTTTCGCGCTGATCGACAAATGGGACTGCAAGCGCCGTTTCCGCAAATTGAAGAATGACGGCATCTATACGCCCTTCTATGCCGAATCCTCGGTGGACTATCCGGTCAGCGTGGGCGGCATGGACTGGGGCGGCCTGGCCTATGATCCGGGCCGTAACATCCTGGTGGTCAATTCCAATAATATCCTGGGCGCGCACCATCTGGCGCCCCATACGGGCGGCGGCGGCTATTCCCCGCTGATCGGAACGCCCTACCGGCAGGTCTATGACGACATCATGTCGATCTTCGGGGCGCCCTGTAACGCGCCGCCCTGGGGCAAGCTGGCGGGGATCGACATGACCACCGGCAAGAAGGTGTGGGAGGTGCCGCTGGGCACCACGCGCGACGAGGCGCCTTGGCCATTCTGGTTCCGGTTGGGGGTTCCCAACCAGGGCGGGGCGATCACCACCGCTTCGGGCCTGACCTTCATCGCCGCCACCACCGACCGCTATTTCCGCGCCTTCAGCACCGAGACGGGCCAGGAATTGTGGCGCGCCAATCTGCCGGCGGCAGGCCAGTCCATGCCGATGACCTTCCGTCTCGACGCCAACGGCAAGCAGTATGTGGTACTGTCGGCGGGCGGGCATTCCGCGCTTCACAACAAACAGGGCGATGCGGTCATCGCCTATGCGCTACCTTGATGCGAACCATGTCCGCCTCCGCCCGATACGCCGTCCCCCCGGATACGCCGCGCGCCGCCACGCCGGTCAGCCTGCGCGCCTATGCGGTGCGGATTCTCAGCAACGGCATCCTGTCGGGGAAATACAGGCCTGGCGACCGCCTCAACGAAAGCCAGATCGCCCGCGAGCTGCGCATCAGCCGCATCCCGGTGCGCGAGGCGCTGTCCCAGCTCCAGGAACGGGGGCTGGTGCAGAACCGGGCGCGGCGCGGCATGTTCGTGACCGATCTGGGACCGGAAGAGGTCCAGCAGATCGCCGCGCTGCGCATCGTGCTGGAAACCGAGGCGCTGACCCTGGCGCGCGCGCGCATGACGCGCGAAACCGCCCTGGCGCTGGAAGCCCAGATGGACCGCATGGAGGCCTGGAGCGGCGGCCTGCTGGAAGCCGCCGCGCTGGACCTGGAATTCCACCGCCTGATCTGGAAGGCGGCGGCAAACCCCTATCTGGAGCGGGCGCTGAATACGCTGATGGTGCCGCTGTTCGCGCACAAGACGCTGGAGCATGTCACCTTCGAGACGAAACGCTGGCGCCTGTCGCACCACCGGATGCTGCTGGATGTGGTGACGGGGCTTTCGGATGCCGATCCGCGCACGGTTCTGCTGACCCATATCCGCATGTCCTGTGCCGAGCCCAAGCAGTATTCGCCGCTGACGCCGGCGGAAACCGTCACCTGATCATGATGCCGAGGAAGGATTGTTCCATGTCGTTCAAAATGCTTCTGCTGGCGGGGGCGGCGGTGCTTGCCGCCGCGCCCGCGACCGCCCAGACGGCCAGGGACTATGCCCGTTATGACAGCTATGTCGCGCCCAGGCCGCAGGGCCAGAACCCGGCGGGCCTGCGCGTCTTCATGCTGGGCGGCCTCAAGAGCCACGGCCCCGGCGCGCACGACTATCCCTTCTGGCTGGACAAGTGGAGCAAGCTGCTGACCGCGCATGGCGCGGTGGTGGACGGGGGCTTTTCCTTTCCCAGTGCGGCGCAGCTGGCGCGGACCGATGTGATGGTGATCTATCGCGGCGATGCCGGTTACATGACGCCGCAGCAGCGCGCCGACCTGCAAGCCTATGTGAAGCGCGGCGGCGGGCTGGTGACGCTGCACGACTCGCTGTGCGGCCCCGATCCGGCCGACATGGCGACGCTGGTGGGCGCCGGCAAGAAGCACGGCGAGGTCAATTACACCTGGACCGCGACGCTGGATTACAATGTGGTGGACAAGGACAATCCCATCATCGCCGGGATGCCGATGCAGCTTTATGACGAAGCCTTCTACAAGCTGGATTTCGCGCCGGAGGTGAAGCCCATCCTCACCGTCACCATGCCCGACACGCCCGCGGCGCGCAAAGGCGGCGGCGTGGGACAGACCATTCCCCAGATGTGGACCTATGAGCATACCGCCCCGGGCGGCACCGCGCCCGCCCGCGCCTTTGTCTGGATGCAGGGCCATATGATCGACAATATCGAGGATGCGAAAATCCAGGCAGTGATGC
>CALDFO010000244.1 GCA_937942205.1 uncultured Alphaproteobacteria bacterium | reverse complement strand
CGCCTTCGCCGCCGCCTTTGTCGTCACCATCCGCGATTTCGTGGAAAGCCCCTCCCTGCGCCTGCTGGATGCCGTCAGCCTGCTGCTGTTCGCCCTTCTGGCGCTGGTGCGCGGCTTCTTCGATCCCAATCTGTCGCTGGCCGCCGTGCGCTTCATCGCCGAGACCGTCTTGTTCCTGGCGCTGGCCGTGCCGTTGGCGGCGGGCCGGGCCTTTTCCATGGACTATGCCCGGCTCGATCCGCGCGAGGCGGAATGGCCCCCGGCGCTGTTCCGCCAGGTGAACCGGCGGGTATCGGCGGTGTGGGTGCTGGCCTTCGCCGCCATGGCCGCCGCCGACGCCGCCGTCACCTTCAGTCCGGCGGTGCCGCTGTGGAGCAGCATCGCCGTCAGCATCGCGGCCCTGGGCGCGGCCATCACCGTCACGCTGCGCTATCCGCCGCTGGCGGCCAAAGACCTGAACCGCTAACCTTCGCTTTTTACCGGAGTTCCCTCATGAAACAGGCCGTCATCGTCTCCACCGCGCGGACCGGTCTGGCCAAATCGGTGCGCGGCGGGTTCAATCAGACCCATGGCGCGGTGATGGGCGGCCATGCCGTCAAGCACGCCATCGCGCGGGCCGGGATCGAACCGGGCGCGGTGGAAGACATTTATATGGGCTGCGGCTTTCCCGAAGGCGCCACCGGCAACAATATCGCCCGCGAAAGCGCCGTCTGGGCGGGCTGCCCGGTGTCGACGGCGGGCGTCACCGTCAACCGCTATTGCGCCTCCGGCCTCAACGCCATCGCCATGGCGGCGCAGCAGATCATGACCGACGGCACCGAGATCGCGGTGGGCGCGGGCGTGGAGTCCATCTCGCTGGTGCAGATGGCCGGCGTGAACCTGCGCAACTTCACCGAGGAGCACCTGCTGCAGGTCAAGCCCGCGCTGTGGATGACCATGATCGAAACCGCAGAGATCGTGGCCGAACGCTATCGCGTCAGCCGCGAACGCCAGGACGCATACGCCCTGCAAAGCCAGCAGCGCACGGCGGCGGCGCAGGCGGCGGGCAGATATGCCGACGAGATCGTGCCGCTGGCGACCAAAATGAAAAAGGTGGACAAGGCCAGCGGCGCCGAGAGCCTGGTGGATGTCACCGTGGACCGCGATGAATGTAACCGGCCCGACACCACGCTGGAGGGGCTGGCGGCCCTGAAGCCGGTCCATGCGGGCGGCCAGCAGGTGGCGCAAGGCAAATACGTCACGGCGGGCAACGCTTCGCAATTCGCCGATGGCGCGTCGGCCTGTGTGGTGATGAGCGACGCGGAAGCCGCCCGGCGGGGCCTCAAGCCCCTGGGCATCTTTCGCGGCTTCGCCGTGGCGGGCGTGGAGCCGGACGAGATGGGCATCGGCCCGGTGATCGCGGTGCCGCGCCTTCTGGCCCGTCATGGCCTGACGGTGCAGGATATCGACCTGTGGGAACTCAACGAAGCCTTCGCCAGCCAGACACTCTATTGCATGGACAGGCTGGGACTCGATCCGGCCAAGACCAATGTGAATGGCGGCGCCATCTCGATCGGCCATCCCTATGGCATGACGGGATCGCGGCTGACCGGCCATCTGCTGATCGAGGGACGGCGGCGCGGCGCCAAGCTGGGCGTGGTCACCATGTGCGTCGGCGGCGGCATGGGCGCGGCGGGGCTTTTCGAGATCCTTCCGGGCTGATCTACAAACACCCATGACGCGCCCTGTCCTGATTCCCGTACTGCTGGCCGGTCTTCTGGTATTGGGCGCCTGCGCCCAGCTGGACGCCGGCCGGGGCCCGCTTCCGCCCGATCCCAAGACCCAGATGCCCGCGCTGGAACAGCGCATCGCCCTTCTGGTCGTCGAGCAGCGCCAGAAGCTGGATCCCGCCGCCAAGCCCCTGGCCCTGGACCCGGAACTGGCGCGGATCGCCCGCGCCCGCGCCGCCGACATGGCCAAGAAGAAGTATCTCGCCCATGCCGCCCCCAATGGCGAAACCTCGGCCACGCTGCTGATGAAGCAGGACGCCCGCTGGCAGGGCCTTCTGGGCGAGAATCTGGCGGCCCAGCACTACACCCGGGAAGGCGGCGTGGTGGTGGACGATTACGCCCAGCGCTTCCTGGCGGAATGGCTCAAAAGCCCGCCGCACAAGGAAAATATGACCTTCGGCCGCTATGACCGGGCCGGGGTGGGGGCGGCGGTCAACAATGACACCGTCTATGTCGCCCTGCTGTTTTCCACCGATATGGGCCTGCCCCGGCTGACCAACCAGCAACTGGGCCAGCAGCTCGGCGTGGCGACCGCCTATGAAAGCGCCGCCGCGGCCAGCAGCGCCCCGGTGCCCGAACCGCCCGATCCCCTGCGGCTGCGCGGGGCGGTGGGCGCGGGCCGGTAACGTTCAGTTAAGCCTATAAGGCCAACTATCTGTGTATGACCGGACACAGATTTCCCCCACCCGCCGGTGGTTTGGTCAACATTCCTTTACACTATATGTGCCCGCCGGTACTTTCTGTAGCGGGTGCGCGGTGCCAGTGAGTCGAAATGCGTGCAGAACTTCCCTGGAATGTTGCCGGCATCCCGCCTGAGGCGCGGGAGGCTGCGCGCGCGGCCGCCCGGCGCGAGGGCCTGTCGGTCGGGGAATGGCTGACAAGGCGCATTTTACGCAGCTTTTCCGGGCTGGAAGACGAACTTTCGGCCATGCCCTATGACAATCGCGCGCCCTCCGGGGCCGGGCTGGACAGCTGGGGCCTGCCGCCTTCCGCCGCCAGCCGCCGCGACACCGAGGAGATGATGGCCCGGGTGGGCCGCTCCGAAACCGAATCAAACGAAGCCTGGCGCCGCATCGAGGACCAGATGCGGGGCCTGGGCCGCCGCCTGGACTCCTCCGAGCGCAGCCATTCGGAAAGCAACCGCGTCCTGTCGCGCACCGCGCAGGAAATGAACATCACCGCCCGCGAACAGGCCCAGGCTTTCGACCAGCTTGGCCTGAATGTGATGGCGCTGAACGAACGGCTGGAGCGGCTGGAGCGCAGCGCCGCCAATGACGGCATCAAGGAGGCGGTCAAGGCGCTGCACCAGGGCTTGTCGCGCCTGGCCGACCAGATCACCGCCACCGCCAACAATTCGGCCACCCAGGTCACCACCATCACCGCCAACCTGGAGCAGCTGGCCGGCCGCGTCGGTCAGGCCCGGGTCGATGCCGAGGACAATCACAAGGCCCTGGAAGCGCGGCTGGACAACGTCCAGCAGTCCATCGAGAACCGTCTGGCCGCCGCCGACCAGCGGCTGACCACGGCCGAGAAGTCCGCCCAATTCAACACCAATGCGCTGGATCACGCGCTGGAAAAGATCGAGGCGTCGGCCAATCAGCGCGCCACCGATCAGGTGGAGAGCCAGCGCCGCCACGCCCAGTCCGAGGAAAGCCTCAACCGGCTGGAAGATTCCCTGGCCCGCCTGGAGATGCGCCTGCCCGACGGCGCCTTCGAGCGCCGCCTGGACTCCATCGAGCAATCGGTGGGCGGCATGGCGCAGCGGCTGGAGACATACGATCCGGCGGCGCGGTTCGATTCCACCATGCAGGCCCTGTCGCATCGCCTGGAGGCGCTGGAAAAGGACCATAACGACCTGCTGATCGAGATGCGGACCCGCACCCGGCAGGAGCCGCCCGCTTACGAGCCGCCAGGTTTCCAGCCATCAGGCTTCCAGCCCATGGCGCAGCCCGCGCCGCAGTCCGTGCCGGTGCAGCAACCCACGCCGCATGGGCCCGCCGCCGCCGCCTTCGAGGCGCCGCCTTTCGCCGCCGAGCCGCCGCCTTTCGCCGAGAATGCCTTCGCGCCGGACGATTTCCTGGGCTATGGCGCGGACGGCGCCGACGCCTTCGCCGAACCCTCCGGCTTTGCGCCGCAGAGCCATCCCGCGGCCGAGCCGTTCGCGCCCGAATTCGCACCGGAATTTTCGCCGGAATTTTCAGATGTCTTCGCCGAGGCGCCCGCCGAGCCGGAGAATTTCCTCAGCGCCGCCCGCCGCTCGGCCCGCCAAGCCAGCGAAAAGGCCGAAGGCGAGCGCCGCTCGCGCTTCGCCGGATTCCGCTGGGGCGGCGAGGCCGCCGCGCCGGTTGCCCAGGACGAGGCCCAAAGCCAGGCCAAGGCGCGCCCGCGCTATCTGGTCCCGGTTCTGGTGGCGCTGCTCGCGGTGCTGGTGCTGGCCGCCGGACTGGTCCTCAGCCAGCGCATGGGCGTGACGCCCGCGCCTGCGCCCGCACCGGAAGCCGCCGCCGAAAAGGGCCCGACCTTCTCGGTGCCCGCGCCGCCCGACGGTACCGAAACCCAGTATGTCGTCTCGCCCTCCGGCTCGGAGGACAATTACGTCCAGATGCCGCGCGACGAGGCCCCGCCGCCGCCGCGCACCGCCGCGCCGTTGCAGCAACGCGACGTCCGCAACGCGCCGGTCAGTTCGGTGCCGGATGCCGCGCCGCCGCGTGCCCCCGCCTCCGGCGACCGCGTCATCCAGATGGCCAATGCCGGCAATCCCATCGCCCTCACCATCCTGGGCCTGCGGGCGCTGGACGGAACGAACGGCACCGCCGTCAATCTGCCGGACGCGGTGAAGTTCCTCACCCAGGCCGCCGAAAAGGGTCAGGCGGTGGCGCAGTATCGCCTGGGCACCATGTATGAGCGTGGCCAGGGCGTGCCCGCCGACGGCGCCCGCGCCGCCCAGTGGTACGAGCGGTCCGCCAACCAGGGCAACCGCAAGGCGATGCACAATCTGGCCGTGGCCCATGCCAGCGGCGCGGCGGGCAAGAAGAACATGGCCGAAGCGGCGCGCTGGTTCGCCCGCGCCGCGGGCCTGGGCCTGTCGGATTCCCAGTTCAACCTGGCGGTGCTGTATGAGCGCGGCGACGGCGTGCCGCAAAGCCTGCTGGACGCTTTCAAGTGGTATTCCATCGCCGCCGCCGCGGGCGACAGCGAATCCAAGCAGCGGATCGGCGTGCTGCAGACCCAGCTCAGCGACTCCGACCGTGCCGCTGCCGCCAAATCCGCCGCCACCTTCCACGCCGCGCCGCTGAACCGCAGCGCCAACGTGCCGCCGGAAGCCGCCGACCTGGGCGCCTAGCGCGGCGATCCATGCGCGGTCTTACCGCCGCTGGCTAGGAGCGCGGCGCGATGTGGGCGTATAGTCCCATGCGCAGCACCGGACGCCAGAGGCCAGAAGACAAGCGTTAGATGGAGATCTACCTTCCCGTCGCCGAAATGTCGGTCTACTGGCTCCTCATGGTCGGGCTGGGCCTGATCGTGGGTTTCCTGTCCGGCATGTTCGGCGTGGGCGGAGGCTTCCTGATGACGCCGCTGCTGGTGTTCAGCGGCATCCCCTCCACCGTCGCCGTCGCCACCACCCTCAGCCATGTCACCGCTTCCTCCATGTCGGGCGCGCTGGCCCAGTGGCGCAAGCGCGCCATCGATTTCCCCATGGCCGGCGTGATGCTGGTCGGCGGCGTGGGCGGCACGCTGGTCGGCATCTGGCTGTTCGCGCTGATGAAGAAACAGGGCCAGATGGATCTGATCGTGGCGCTGTCCTATGTGATCATGCTGGGCAGCATCGGGGTCATCATGCTGCGCGAAAGCCTGGCGACCTTGCGGGCCTATCGCAGCGGCGCCGCGGTGCCGGCGCGGCGGGTCAACCATCCCTGGATCCACCGGCTGCCGCTGAAGATGCGCTTCCGCCAGTCGCGCCTCTATATCAGCGTGATTCCACCGGTGGCGATCGGCTTCGTGGTCGGCGTTCTCAGCGCCATCATGGGCATCGGCGGCGGCTTCATCGTCGTGCCGGCCATGATCTATCTGCTGCGGATGCCCACCAATGTGGTGATGGGCACCTCACTGGCGCAGATCATCGCCGTCTCCATCATCACCACGCTGCTGCAGGCCACCAACAATTACGCGGTGGACATCGTGCTGGCGCTGCTGCTGGTGACCGGCGGTGTGGTGGGCGCCCAGCTGGGGGTGCGGGCGGGGGCGAAGCTGCGCGGCGAGCAGCTGCGCCTGCTGCTGGCGATCCTGGTCCTGACGGTGGCGGTGATTCTGCTGTGGCGGCTGGTGGCCAGTCCGGCCGACGTCTACAGCCTGTATCTGGGGCCGGCGGCATGAGGCGGCTGATCCCGATCGCGCTGCTGGCTTTCGGCACGCTTGGCGCCGCGCCCGCCGCCGCACAAGAGATCGTGTCCGGCATCAGCCAGGACGTGATCCAGATCACCTCCAACTATACCGGCACCGACATCGTGGTGTTCGGCGCCATCGACCGCATCGATACGCCCCAGAACCGCAATATCGTGGTGGTGGTGCGCGGTCCCGACACCCCCATGACGGTGCGCCGCCGCGACCGCATCGCCGGGGTGTGGGTGAACAGCGACGCCGCCCGTTTCACCGGCCTGCCGTCCTTCTATTATCTCGCCAGCACCGAGCCGATCGAGCGCGTCGCCCCGCCCCGCGCCCTGGCGCGCTATGGCATCGGCGCCGACTATCTGCTGCCGGCGGGCGTGTTCAGCCATCATGACCCGCAGCCTTTCCGCCAGGCGGCGCTGCGGCACCTCAAGCAGCAGGGCCTTTATGCCGAGATGCCCGGCACCATCGACTTTCTCAGCGAGACGCTGTTCCGCACCCGCGTCCCGGTGCCCGCCAATGTCACGCGCGGCCAGTACAATGTGGAAGTCTATCTGTTCCGCGACGGCGAGGTGGTGAGCGCCCAGTCCACCCCCCTGTTCGTGGATCAGACCGGACTGGAACGGCGGCTGTTCAATCTGGCGCACAATTCGCCGCTGATATACGGCCTGGCCTGCGTCTTCATGGCCATGCTGCTGGGCTGGATTTCCTCGGTGCTGTTCCGCCGCCCGGTCTAGCGCTTATGCGCCGGGCATCCGGCGCATGGCATAGACCCGCGACGGACCCAGCATATAGGCATGAAACGGGCCCGCGAACAGCGCGGCGATGGCCGCCTCGCCCACATCCAGCCCGCCGGTATAGGCGCCGAAGGACGGCAACACCATGCGCAGACCGTCGGAGACGAAGCAGCGGCGGCGCACCCGGCGGCCCCATTTGGAGACGCTGGCGCAGGGATGCAGATGGCCCGCCACCTCGCCCGGCTCGAAGGCCGCCCCCGGCTCATGCCGGAAGACCAGCCCGCCCAGCCGGTATTCCGCCGCCACCAGGCCGCCCAGCCAGGCAGGCGGCGCCGGATCATGATTGCCCGCGATCCAGACCCAGTCGCCGCACATGGCGGCCAGCGCGTCGCGGGCCGCGCCGTCCAGCCGGTCGGCGGCCGCCGCGTCATGGAAGGAATCGCCCAGCGCGATCACCCGCGCAGGCCGGTGGCGCGCCACGGCGCGCGCCATCCGCAAAAGAGTCGCCGCCGTGTCATAGGGCGGCAGCAACTGGCCGGAACGGGCATAGGAACTGCCCTTCTCGAAATGCAGGTCGGCGAAGACCAGGGTGCGATGCCGCGGCAGGAAGGCCGCGCCGCAGGCGTCCAGCAGCAGGGTTTCGCCATGGACGTCGATGATGACGTCATCGCCGCTGGCAAGCTGTTCGGGCGGGCTGTCCGCTGTCCTGTCAGTCAACACGCATCGCGTCCCGGATCAGGGCGTCCTCATTCTCGCGCAGGATAGCTTCCTCCACCTCGCCCGCAACCATTTCGCGGGAGATTTCCAGCAGGGCGGGAACCGCCAGCGGCGAAACCCGGTCCAGCTTTCGGGTGACGATGCGCTTCTTCACCCGCGCCAGCATGTCGCCCAGCCGAGCGATATCCAGCAGGCCGCTGCCCGCATCCTGATAGGTGGCGCGCAGCAGCACATGGTCGGGTTCGTGTTCGCGCAGCACGTCATAGATCAGGTCGGAGGAAAAGGTCACCTGCCGCCCGGTCTTTTCCTTGCCCGGGAACCGGCGCTGGATCAGCCCGGCGATGATGGCGCAGTTGCGGAAGGTGCGCTTGTAGAGATTGGAGTCCGCCAGCCAGGCATCCAGATCGTCGCCCAGCATGTCCTCGTCGAACAGCGCGCCCATGTTCACGCCCTGCATGTCCTTTGCCGCCCACACCGCCAGGGCATATTCGTTGGCGACAAAGCCCAGCGGTTGCAGCCGCAGCCGCTCCAGCCGCCGGGTCAGCAACATGCCCAGGGTCTGGTGCGCCAGCCTTCCCTCGAAGGGATAGCAGACCAGATACTGCCTGCCGCCGCGCGGAAACGTCTCCACCAGCAACTGACCCGGCGCCGGAATGACACTGCGCCATTCCTGGATCTTCAGCCATTCCTGCACCGGCTCGGGCAAACCGCGCCAACGCTCCGGCGCCGACACCATCTCGCGCACCCGCTGCGCCAGGAAGGTGGAGAGCGGGAACTTGCCGCCGTTATAGCTGGGAATCTGCGCCTGCGGGTCACTGGCGCGGGTGACATGGGCGCCGGTTTCGCGCAGCCCCTCGAACCGCACCACTTCGCCCGCGAAAACAAAAGTGTCGCCGGGCGACAACTGTTCGACGAAATATTCCTCGATCTGGCCCAGCTTGCGCCCGCCCGCGCCGGCCGGACGCCCCCTGCCCTGCAACCGCACATCCACCATCGGGTCTTCCACGATCACGCCCGCATTCAGCCGGTATTCCTGGGCGATGCGGGGATGGGCCAGCCGGTAGGCCCCGTCCGGCGTCAGCCGCAGGCGGGCGAAACGGTCATAGCGTTTCAGCGCATAGCCGCCGGTGGCGACGAAATCCACCACCGCCAGGAAATCCTCGCGCGCCAGACCGGCATAGGGCGCGGCGGTGCGGATTTCGTCGAACAGGTCCTGGGGCTTGAACGGCGCAGCCACCGCCATGCCCAACACATGCTGGGCCAGCACATCCAGTGCGCCGGCCTTCAAGCGTTCGCCGTCCAGTTCGCCCGCCAGCACCGCATCGCGCGCGGCATGACATTCCAGCACCTCGAAGCGGTTGGCGGGCACCAGCAGGGCGGAGGACGGCTCGTCCAGCCGGTGATTGGCGCGGCCGATGCGCTGCACCAGGCGGGCCGCCCCCTTGGGCGCGCCGATGCAGATCACCCGGTCCACCGCGCCCCAGTCTATGCCCAGGTCCAGGGTCGAGGTGCAGACCACGGCGCGCAACGCGCCCCGGGTCATCGCCGCCTCCACCTTGCGGCGCTGTTCGGGCGCCAGGCTGCCGTGATGCAGGGCGATAGGCAGGTTGGCTTCGTTGATCGCCCACAATTCCTGGAAGGTGCGTTCGGCCTGGCTGCGGGTATTGACGAACACCAGCGCCGTTTTCGCAGCCTGGATCGCCGCCATCACATCGGCCATGGCATGGCGCGCCAGATGACCCGACCAGGGCACATAAGAGTCCGAAGCGCTGATCTCGATCCGGGGCATCGCCCCGCCCTTGGCCAGCACCAGTTCCGACAGCGCCTCGCCCTGCGGCGGCTGCGGCGCCAGGAAACGCCGCAGCGGCGCGGGATCGCGGACCGTGGCCGACAGGCCGACCCGGCGATGGCCCGGCGCCAGGGTCTGCAACCGCGCCAGCCCCAGCGCCAGCAGATCGCCGCGCTTGGAATTGTGCAAGGCGTGAAGTTCGTCCAGCACCACGGTTTGCAGGCTCTCGAACATCCGGGCGCTGCGCGGATGCGCCAGCAGCAGCGCCAGTTGTTCCGGCGTGGTCAGCAGGATGTCGGGCGGGGCATGGCGCTGGCGCTGGCGGCGCGCCAAAGGTGTGTCGCCGGTGCGGGTTTCCACCGTGACCGGCAGATTCATCTCCGCGATGGGCGCTTCCAGATTGCGCGCCACATCCACCGCCAGTGCCTTGAGCGGGGAAACATAAAGCGTGTGCAGCGCCGCGGCGCGGCGGCGCGTCTTCGGCTTTTGGGACAGCGCGATCAGGCTGGGCAGGAATCCCGCCAGGGTCTTGCCGCCGCCAGTGGGCGCGACCAGCAGCACGCTTTCACCCCGCGCCGCATGGTCTGCCAGCGCAAGCTGGTGCGGACGCACGGTCCAGCCGCGCGCGGCGAACCAGGCCAGGAATGGCGGAGGCAGCATGGGTGGAACAAACCATGTACCAATGCCGCAAGGCGAGTCTTATTTGGCGTCCCGTCGGCCGGTCGCGTCGCCGAACAGGCGCTTCAGTTCCGCTTCCGGCGTGCCGTAAAAACTGCCCGCCACCTGTTCGATGCCCGCCCGGTTCACCAGGGTGAGCTGGCCGCGCCGGGTGGTGACCAGGCCGCGCTGTTCGAAACTGTGGATCGCCACGGTCACACCCGCCCGCCGCACGCCCAGCATCACCGCCAGGAACTCGTGGGTCAGCGGCACCGTGTCGGTGGTCATGCGGTCATGCGCCATCAGCAGCCAGCGCGCCAGGCGCTGCTCCAGCTTGGCGCGGCCATTGGCCAGCGCGGTATGCGCCGTCTGGATCATGAAGCCTTGCGTCCATTTCAGGAACAAGGCGCGCAAGCGTTCGCTTTTGCCGATGGCGCCGCACAGGGCATCGGCGGCGATGCGATGGCCGCTGCCGGCGATCTGCATATAGGTGGAATGCTGGGCGCGGTTGTCGCCCAGCAGCAGCGGCACCCCGGTCATGCCCTCAAACCCGATCACGCCGACTTCGATGCGGTGATCCTCGGCATCCACCGCCACCACCGAGGCGACACCGCTTTCCAGGAAACAGGCATGGGGGATCGGCTTGGTCGAGACTTCCAGGACATGCCGTTCCTTCATGGAGACGGGCTCCAGATGCGGCCCGATCCAGTCCCAGTCTTCCAACGCGATGGCTTGCAGCAGCCGGTTGCGAATCCCGGCGCGCGCGTGTGCTTCCAGCATCAATCCAGCCCAGCCAGGGTGCGGGCCCTTCCCGCAGGGCCCGTCTTTCCGCGCTGCGATTCGCACGGAATTGCGCGCTCGAACTTAACGATAACGCGCTGGAAGCAAACGCCTATTTCGGTACGGAACCGTACTGCCTCGGACAACATACGACATCGCATCGGCACCTCCCATCCGGCTCCGGGAAATAAATCTGTATACAGACGATGAGCCCGCCACAGGATGCGCACGGGCCCCATGAAGACACCCCGCAGGGCGTCCCTGTGAAAACGGATGTACGCTGGGATGGGTTCCGCTAGCCGCGGAAGAAGGTGATGACGGCCTGGCGCGTATGCCGGTCGCCGACCGCCGACATGTGGTCACGGCCCGCGATGGTCACGGCGACGCCACCGGGCAACGCGGCAGCCAGAATCTCCGGCGATCCGGCGGTGTCGTCCTCGCTGCCGCAGACCACCAGGATCGGCCCCTTGAGCGCCGCCAGCACGGCGGGCGGCAAATGCGGCGACATCCCCCGCATACAGGCCGCCAGCGCCAGCCGATCCTTGCCGGGCTGGTCGGCGAAAGCGCGAAACATTTTACCGCGCGGATCGGTGATGCTGTCCTTGTCCGGGACCGTCAGCGCATCGGCCAGGGCGGCGCGGGCGGCCGGATCGGTGATGCGGTCTTCCAGGTAATGGGCGCCCACGCCCGCCACGGCCAGCCGCGCCACACGGTCCGGATGCGCCGCCAGCAGACGCAGGCCGATAAAACCGCCCATCGAATAGCCCAGCACGAACGGCGCCTGAAGGCCGCAGGCATCCATCACCGCCAGGGCATCCCCGGCCATCCGGTCATGGCCATAGACGGCGGCATCGTGCGGCTTGTCGCTGTGGCCATGGCCCCGGCAATCCATCGCCACGATGGAAAATCCCGCTTCCGTCAGGCCGCCATACCAGCCGGTGGATTTCCAGTTCTGGTTGCGGCTGGAGCCGAAGCCATGCACCAGCAGGATGGCGGGGCCTTCGCCCAGCCGTTCAAAGGCGATCTTCACGCCGTCGCTGGCGGTGGCATACTCGCTCATGGACCGGCTTATAGAGCCTGTCCGGGGAGAGAGACATGAGAATCTGGCTGTTCACGGCCGCCCTTCTGGGCGCGGGCGGGGTGATGCTGGGGGCGTTCGCCGCGCATGGGCTGGCCGCCCGGCTGGAGCCCCGCGCCCTGGCGGTGTTCGACACCGGCGCGCGCTATCACCTGGTCCACGCCCTGGCGATGGCGCTGGCGGCGCTGGCCATGCGGGGCGCGGCGCGGCCCCGGGCGCGGATCGCGGCGGCGCTGTTCGGCGGCGGCATCCTGCTGTTCAGCGGCTCGCTCTATCTGCTGGCTCTCAGCGGGCTGCGCGGCCTGGGCATGGTGACTCCGCTGGGCGGGCTATGCTTCGTCGGCGGCTGGGTGATGCTGGCGCTGGCGGCGCTGAAACTGCCCGCGCAGGACGCCTAATAACGCCGCGCGATAAAGGCGTTCAGCGCCTCGCCCTGGGCCTCGCCGTTTTCCGGCCCCATCAGCGCCGCCAGGAAACGGTCGCCCCAGTCGGCGATATCGTTGCGCAGCAGCGCGTCATACAGCTCGGCGTGACGCTTGCGCCGCTCCGCCAGCGGCATGTCGATGGCCCGCGCCATGGCGGCGGCGGTCGAATCCGGGTCATAGGGATTGACCAGCAGGGCCGCGCCCAATTCGTCCGCCGCGCCCGCGAAGCGGGACAGCACCAGTACGCCGGGATCCTCCGGATCCTGGGCAGCGACATATTCCTTGGCCACCAGATTCATGCCGTCGCGCAGCGGCGTCACCAGCCCCACCTTGGCGACGCGATAGAAACCGGCCAGCGCGGCCCGGCTGTAGGGCCGGTTGACATAGCGCATGGGCGTCCAGGAGGCATGGCTGTAGGTGCCGTTGATGCGCCCGGCCAGGGCGTTCACCGCCTGGGCCATCTGGGAATATTCCTTGATCTGGCTGCGGCTCTTGGGCGTGATCTGCAGGTACGTGACCTTGCCGTGCCATTGCGGATAGGCGGTCAGGAAACGCTCATAGGCTTCCAGCCGCGCCGGGATGCCCTTGGAATAATCCAGCCGATCCACGCCGATCATCAGCGCGCCGGGAATGGATTCGCGCAATTGCGTCACCATCTGGGTCCGCATCGCACGGGCCGCCGCCCGGGTGAATTCGCGGGTCTCGATCCCGACCGGGAAAGTGCCGATGCGCATGGCGCGCGCGCCGCTGCCCAGCGCCATGGACAGATGCGAGGGCGTGCCCAGTTCCTTGGCCAGATAGCGCGCGAAATTGGCCGCGCCGCCGTCGGTCTGGAATCCCACCAGGTCATAGGCGCCCAGCGCCGGAATCAGCCGCTCATGATTGGGCATGGCGGTGAGGATTTCCGGCGGCGGCAGCGGGATATGCAGGAAAAAGCCGATCCGGTTGTTCAATCCCTTGTCGCGCAGCGCCTTGGCCAGCGGGATCAGGTGATAGTCATGCACCCAGATCACGTCGTCCGGTTTCAGCATGGGCGCCAGTTCGTCGGCGAACTTGTTGTTCACCCGCAGATAACCGGACAGGTCGCGGCGCGAGAACTCCGCCAGGTCCAGGCGGTAATGGAAGATCGGCCACAGCACCCGGTTGGCGAAGCCGTTGTAGTATTCCTCGAAATCCTCCTGCCCCAGATCGGTGACGACATAGGCGTTGCGCCCCTTGGTGAAGGTCTGGGTGCGGGGCGTGTCGCTGAGCTCGCCGCTCCAGCCCAGCCAGACGCACGGGTGCTTTTTCAGCGTGGCCTTGAGCGCGACCTCAAGCCCGCCGGGCTGAAGGCCGGCCTTGGGCACCGCGACCCGGTTGGAGATTATGAAGATGCGCGCCAATAGCGGTCCTCCCAGCTGCGGCTCAGGCGCATGGCACTGAGAACCACGCCCGCCATGGAATAGGTCTGGGGAAAATTGCCCCACAAGGCCCCGGTCTGGGGATGGATATCCTCGGCCAGCAGGCCATAGGAATTGCGCAGCGCCAGCGCATCCTCGAACCGTTCGCGCGCCTCGTCCTTGCGGCCCAGGACGCAGAGGGCGTCGATCAGCCAGAAGCGGCAGACCAGGAATTCGGTTTCCGGCAGGCCGAAATCGTCCTCGGCGGCATAGCGCATGACATGGTGGCCCCGCACTAGATCCTTTTCGATGGCGGCCACGGTGGAGACAAAACGCGGATCGTGCGGCTCCACCAGCCCCAGATCGGGCAGCAGCAGCACGCTGGCGTCCATGTCGTCCACCCCTTCGGCGGCGGCGAAAGCCTGGCGCTTTTCATTCCAGACGCGCCGCAGCAGCTCGACGCCGATCGTCTCTGCCAGATTTTGCCAATGGGCGGCGCGGTCCCGAAAGCCCAGCCGCGCCGCGATGGCGGCGGTGCGCGACAGGCCGGCCCAGCACATCGCGC
>CALDFO010000243.1 GCA_937942205.1 uncultured Alphaproteobacteria bacterium | reverse complement strand
TCTGGGCAACCGTATCCTGCGGAAACTGGCTGCAAACGACCAGTTCACGGCCTATGCCCATCCGCGCCTGATCTATCCGCCCCGCTTCAACCGATATAGCGACGGCGGCAATTACGGCTTTCATTCCGACAGCGCGCTGCTGCATGTGGCCAATTCCAGCATCGTGGTGCGCGGCGACATGTCCGCCACGCTGTTCCTCGCCGAACCGGAGGAATATGACGGCGGCGAGCTGGAGATCGAAACCGCCTCCGACGTCCAGGCGGTCAAGCTGTCGGCGGGCGACATGATCCTCTATCCCTCCGGCGCGCTGCACCGGGTGACGGCGGTGACGCGCGGCGTGCGCATCGCCTCCTTCTTCTGGATCCAGAGCATGATACGCGACGCGGGCCAGCGGGCGCTGCTCTACGAACTGGACCAGGGTGTGCAGCAGGCCACGCGCGCGCTGGGCGGGGACAATCCCACCGTGCAGCAACTGGCGGCGGTGTATCACAATCTGCTGCGGCGCTGGGCCGAGACATAAGCGGATCATGCGACGGTCCCGGAGGCCGGGCAGGCCGTCATGAACATTCTTCTTCTGGAAGACGATCCGCAGGCCGCGATTCCCACCGTGGATGGGTTGGAGGCGCTGGGCCACCGCGTCGATCACGAAACCAGCGGCGCGGCCGCGCTGAAGAGGGCAGCCGCCACCGCCTATGATGCCGTCGTGCTGGAGCGTCTGGTGGCGGACATGGACGGTCTGTCGGTCCTGCGCGCGCTGCGCGCCGGGGACAATCCGGTGCCGGTTCTTTTCCTGACGGCGCTGTCGGGGGTCGCGGACCGGGTGGAGGGCCTGCGGGCGGGCGCCGACGACTATCTGACCAAGCCTTTCGCCTTCGCCGAGCTGGCCGCGCGGCTGGACGTCCTGTTCCGCCGGGGGCCTATGGGCGCCGTCCTGCGGTTTGCCTCGATCGAGATGAATCTGATGGACCGCACGGTGCGCCGCGCGGGCAGGCCGGTACATCTGCAGAATCGTGAATTCCGCCTGCTCGAACAGCTCATGCGCCATCCGTCCGATGTCGTGAGCCGCGCGATGCTGCTCCGCAAGGTCTGGAATTTCCAGTTCGATCCCCGGACCAATATCGTCGAAAGCCATATGAGCCGCTTGCGGACCAAGCTGAATCTGGGCTTCCGGTCCGATGCCGTGCGGACCGTGCGCGGCGCCGGTTACCGGATGAACGCCGATGCCGATTGAAACGGATTTGACGCCCGCCGCCGCCCCGGCGGCGGCCGGTTTGGGCGCCTGAACCGGTTTTGGGTTGGTTTTGCTGGCGTTTTGGGCCTCAAAATCGGCGATTTTTCTTTGTATTGCAGCGGCTTGCCTCTTGATTTAGATCACCTCCCGGGCGCCGTCTTCCGGTCCGCGGGTATCCGGGCGCGTTCGGGTTTCACGAAAGCGCCTCAAGACGCGCGGCAAACGAAACAGGGGTAATGCAGTGCACGATATCGACGAGAAGTTGCAGCCTATTTTCGCGGACGTTCTGCACCGCAATGCCGGCGAGCCCGAGTTCCACCAGGCGGTCCAGGAAGTCCTGGAAAGCCTGGGGCGCGTCATCGCCAAGCATCCCGAATATGCCGACAACGCCCTGATCGCGCGCATCTGCGAGCCGGAGCGGCAGATCATCTTCCGCGTGCCCTGGGTGGACGACAAGGGCCGGGTGCAGATCAACCGCGGTTTCCGCGTCCAGTTCAACTCGGCGCTGGGCCCGTACAAGGGGGGGCTGCGCTTCCATCCGTCGGTCAATGTCGGAATCATCAAGTTCCTGGGTTTCGAGCAGACCTTCAAGAACGCGCTGACCGGGATGCCGATCGGCGGCGGCAAGGGCGGGTCCGACTTCAATCCGCGCGGCCGTTCCGACGGCGAGATCATGCGCTTCTGCCAGTCCTTCATGACCGAACTCTATCGGCATCTGGGCGAGTATACCGATGTGCCCGCGGGCGATATCGGCGTGGGCGCGCGCGAGATCGGCTATCTCTTCGGCCAGTACAAGCGCCTGACCAACCGCTATGAGGCGGGCGTGCTGACCGGCAAAGGACTGATCTATGGCGGCTCGCGGGCGCGCACCGAGGCCACCGGCTATGGCGCGGTCTATTTCGTGGACGCGATGATGGCGCGCAAGGGCGGCAGCTTCGACGGCCGCCGCGCGGTGGTGTCCGGCTCGGGCAATGTCGCCATCTTCACGGTGGAAAAGATCACCGAATTCGGCGGCAAGGTCGTCGCCTGCTCCGATTCCGGCGGCTATGTCGTGGACGATGCGGGCATCGACCTGGAGCTGCTGAAAGAGGTCAAGCTGAACCGCCGCGAGCGTATCTGCGAATATGCGCGGCTCAAGGGCGGCAGCGCCAAGTTTGTCGAGGGCGGGTCGGTCTGGGATGTGCCCTGCGATGTCGCCATGCCCTCGGCGACGCAGAACGAACTGACCGGACGCGACGCCACCG
>CALDFO010000242.1 GCA_937942205.1 uncultured Alphaproteobacteria bacterium | reverse complement strand
CGACTACAAGCTGCCGCCCGGCTGTAACGCGCCGCGCGGCACGCTGGTTGCCGCGCCGCTGGGCAGCCGCGACCTGCTGGGCGTGGTGTGGGGGGCGGCCGAAGGCGCGGTCGGCGACAACCGGCTGAAGCTGGCCGAGCCGCTGGAAGGCGCGCCCGCCCTGCCGGAGAAACTCTGCGATTTCATCGACTGGGTGGCCGGCTACACCCTGAACCCGCCGGGCGCGGTGCTGGCGATGGCGCTGCGCAGCCGCGGCGCTTTCGAGCCGGACGGCAAGCGCATCGCCTATAGGCGCGGGAACCTGACGCCGCCGCGCATGAGCGAGGCGCGCAAGCGGGCGCTGGCTATCGCCGATGACGGACTGGCCCGCAGCGTGCCGGGCCTGGCCGAGGACGCCAATGTCTCCAGCGCCGTGATCCGCGGGCTGATCCAGCAGGGGGCGCTGGTCGCCACCGAGCTGCCGGAGTTCCAGCCCTTTCCCCAGCCCGATCCCGGCTTCGCCGCGCCGCGGATGAATGACGGCCAGCGCCCGGCGGCGGAGGCGTTGCGCGGCGCGGTGGCGGCGAAAGCCTTTTCCGCGCATCTGCTGGACGGCGTCACCGGATCGGGCAAAACGGAAGTCTATTTCGAGGCGGTGGCCGAGGCGCTGCGCCAGGACCGGCAGGTGCTGATCCTTTTGCCCGAAATCGCGCTGACGGTGCAGTTCCTGGAACGCTTCACCCGGCGTTTCGGCGTGCGGCCCGCCGAATGGCACAGCGACCTGTCGCAAAAGGAACGCCGCCGCGCCTATCGCGCGGTGATGCGGGGAGAGGCCAGGGTGGTGGTGGGGGCGCGCAGCGCGCTGTTCCTGCCCTTTGCGGCGCTGGGGCTGATCGTGGTGGACGAGGAGCACGAGCAGGCTTTCAAGCAGCAGGAAGGCGCGATCTATCACGCCCGCGACATGGCGGTGGTGCGCGCCCGCATCGAGGATTGCCCGGTGGTGCTGGCATCCGCCACGCCCTCGCTGGAAAGCTTCGTCAACGCGCAGGGCGGGCGCTATACCCATCACCGCATGACGGCGCGCCACGGCGTGGCGGAACTGCCGCGGGTGCGGCTGATTGATCTCAGACAGGAACGCGATCCCGTCGAGGTGGAACACAAGGCCCAATGGCTGTCGCCGCCGCTGCGCGCCGCGCTGGACAAGACGCTGGCGGCGGGCGAACAGGCGATGCTGTTCCTCAACCGGCGCGGCTATGCCCCGCTGACCCTGTGCGAGGCCTGCGGCCACAAATTCACCTGCCCGCATTGCGCCGCCTGGCTGGTGGAGCACAAATACCGCCGCCGCCTGGCCTGTCACCAGTGCGGCTATGAACTGCCCATGCCCACCGAATGCCCGGAATGCCATGAAAGCGGCACGCTGAAACCCTGCGGCCCCGGCGTGGAGCGGGTGGCGGAAGAGTTCGCGCAATTCTTCCCCGGCGCGCGCCATGCCATCGCCTCGTCCGACACGCTGATGCCGACTGGGCCGGGCGAGATGCAGGGGCCGCTGCGCCTGTTCGCGCGGGGTGAAATCGATGTGCTGATCGGCACCCAGATCGTCGCCAAGGGGCATCACTTTCCGCGCCTGACGCTGGTGGGGGTGGTGGACGCCGATCTGGGCGGCAGCGACGGCGACCTGCGGGCGCGCGAACGCACCTTCCAACTGCTGCATCAGGTGTCGGGCCGGGCGGGCCGCGCCGAAAAGCCCGGACTGGTGCTGCTCCAGACCCGCAATCCCGAGGATGCGGTGATGCAGGCGCTGGCGCGCGGCGACCGCGACGGCTTCTATGAGCAGGAGCGGTCTTTCCGCGAAGCCGCTTCCGCTCCGCCTTTCGGGCGGCTGGCGGCGCTGGTGGTCAGCGGCCCGGACGGCGATGCGGTGCGCGAGACGGCGCGGCAGTTGGGGCGCGCCGCGCCCGCCGCCCGCGATGTGAAGGTGTGGGGACCGACGCCTGCCTTCTATGCGCTGCTGCGCGGCCAGACGCGCGAGCGGCTGCTGGTGCAGGCGGCCAGAAGCGTGGACATGCAGGCTTACCTGAAGGCCTGGCTGGCGGGGGTGAAGGTTCCCGGCGCGGTGCGCGTCACCGTGGATGTGGACCCGGTGAGTTTTTTCTAAACGCCGGGGCCATTCCCGCACACACGTGTCATTCCCGGCCGAGCGCCGCCATGCGGCGCGAGAGGACGGGAATCCAGACGGAAAGACCGGGCGTGATCGTTCCACCTGGGTCCCCTTCCCGCGCAATGCTTTGCATTGCTCGCCGGGGATGACAGCGGGATTCAGAGCGTGCGCACGTCCGCCAGATGCCCGGTGACGGCGGCAGCGACGGCCATCGCGGGCGACACCAGATGGGTGCGGCCGCCACGGCCCTGACGGCCCTCGAAATTGCGGTTGGAGGTGGAGGCGCAGCGCTCGCCTTCCTTGAGGCGGTCGGCATTCATCGCCAGGCACATGGAACAGCCCGGATCGCGCCATTCAAAACCGGCGTCGACGAACACCTTGTCCAGGCCCTCGGCTTCCGCCTGTTCCTTCACCAGGCCGGAGCCCGGCACCACGATGGCGTTGACGCCGGCCGCGACTTTCCGGCCCTTGGCGACATCGGCGGCGGCGCGCAGGTCTTCGATGCGGCCATTGGTGCAGGAGCCGATGAAGACATGATCCACCTTGATGTCGGTCAGCGGCATGTTGGCGGTCAGGCCCATATAGTCCAGCGCGCGCTGGGCGGCGACGCGCTTGTGCTCGTCGGCGATGGCGGCCGGGTCGGGCACATTGGCGGTGATCGGCAGGCCCTGTTCGGGTGAGGTGCCCCAGGTGACCATCGGCACGATGTCGCGCGCATCCAGCGTCACCTCGGCGTCGAAGGTCGCGTCAGGGTCGGAGTGCAGCGTCTTCCAGTACATGGCGGCGGCCTCGAACGCCGCGCCCTTGGGGGCGCGGGGCTTGCCCTTCACATAATCCAGCGTGACATCGTCCACCGCGACCAGGCCGGCGCGGGCGCCCGCCTCGATGGTCAGGTTGCACAGGGTCATGCGGCCTTCCATGGTCAGGCCGCGGATCGCCTCGCCCGCATATTCGATCACATAGCCGGTGCCGCCGGCGGTGCCGATCTTGGCGATGATGGCCAGCGCGATATCCTTGGCGGTGACGCCCTCGGGCAGCTTGCCATTGACGGTGACGCGCATGTTCCTGGACGGCATGGCGCGCAGGGTCTGGGTCGCCAGCACATGCTCGACCTCGCTGGTGCCGATGCCGAAGGCCAGCGCGCCGAACGCGCCATGCGTGCTGGTATGGCTGTCGCCGCAGACGATGGTGGTGCCGGGCAGGGTCCAGCCCTGTTCCGGGCCGATGATGTGCACGATGCCCTGGCGGATATCGTCCATGGCGAAATATTCGATGCCGAAATCCCTGGCGTTCTTTTCCAGGGTTTCGACCTGCAGCTTGGATTCGGGCTCGGTGATGCCCTTGTCGCGGTCCTTGGTGGGCACGTTATGGTCGGCCACCGCCAGCGCCAGTTCCGGGCGGCGCACCTTGCGGCCCGCCAGCCGCAGGCCCTCGAAGGCCTGGGGGCTGGTGACCTCATGGACCAGATGGCGGTCGATATAGATGACCGGGGTCTCGCCGGGGGTGGCATCCACCAGATGCGCGGCCCAGATCTTGTCGTACAGCGTCTTGCCCATGTCTAACCCACTGAAATCATTAATATAGCCGCAACGCGCGACCGTCCGTCCGGGCCTGTCCGCGGCGCGGAAAGAGCCAGACGCCAGATATGGCGCTTACATATAAGTCGGCGGACGAATCTTCAACTTTGGCTGAGATACAGCACCGCCATGATGATGACGATGGCCACTGCCTGGGCCAGGACGCGGATCCGCATCAGCCGGTTGGACCAGGTGCGGGCGGTGTCGCCGCCCTTCCACAGGGTATAGAGCCCCAGCAGCAGGACGATAAAGACAATCAGGACTGCGACCCCAACCAGGGCCTTGCCGGTGATCATGAACGGTTTATCCGTCCGCCCCGGCCCCTCTGGCAAGCCTCAAGCGGGGCCGGGCGACGTTTTGCCCATCACCCAGGCGCCGGCCTTGCGGCCCAGGTCGCGGAACCGGGCGGAACTCTCGTCCAGCCGGGCGCGCCAGGCCGGGTCAGGGGTCTGGCCGGCGATCACGGCGAAATAGACCTGCATCAGGGCGGCGATGGCGATGGGCTCCATCACCGCCTTCTTCACCGCCCAGGCGAAGACCAGCGCCAGCACGAACACCCAGACCGAGGCGGCGCGGGGAAACACCGCCAGCAGCGCCGCCGCCGGCGCCAGGAACGACACGAACAGAATGCCCATCGCCGCCCACATCAGCACCGTGAGCCAGGCGGCGTTGCGCAGCAGGGGGCGATAGTTCTGGGCATAGAGCACCAGCCCGTCCTGCGCCGTGGCCCAGGGATTGGCGGTGCGGCTGCGGATCAGATGGGCCAGGATGATCTCGTCCACGTAAGTGAGCGACATGCGCATCACCGCATTGAAAAGGCTCACCAGCGTCCGCAGGGCCGGAATGGGCAGGAAGGCGGTCAGGCCGCGCACCAGCCCGGCGATGGCGCCCAGCACGCCCTTGATGAGCTGATCCAGTCCGAACAGGACCGAGCTTTCGGTGAAGCGGGCCGCCACCGCATCCTTGCCATAGCCGATCTGGCTTTTTCCGGCGGGCACGCTTTTGCCGTCCAGCAGTTCGACCAGCACCGCGATATGGGCGGCCTTGAGCAGATAGAGCAGATATTCCCGCAGCAGATACAGGATCGCGGCGGTCAGGCCGAACCCCAGAAGGCCGCCCCAGAACGCGCCGCCCGCCGCCGCCTCGACCCCCGCGACGCGGCCCAGCAGCCAGCCGATCCCCGCGCCGGTGCCCACCGCCGCGACATAGGCGATGGCCATGCCGGCATAGACCAGGCCGCGCAGGATCACGAAAGGTAGGGTCTGCAGCACCATCAGGATGGCGCGGCCGAAGCTGAAATCCCACATGGCGATGCTCCCCCCAAGAGCCCGGCACGGCCCGTCAGGCCAGCGCGTCGACCTGATCGTCGGTGAAATGGCCCGGCACGATGGTGACCGGAATGCCCTGCACCGCCGTGCCGAACATCGAGACCAGCGGCCCCGGCCCTTCCTTGCCCGCGCCCGAGGCCAGCACCACGATGGAGATATCGGGATCGTCCTTCAGCAGCGGCACCAGGCAATCGGTGACCGCGCCATAGGGGATCACCAGTTCCGGCAGGATGCCGGACAGGTCGTTCACCACCTTGGCGGCGTCGTGCAGCATGGCCTCGGCCTCGGCATGGGCCTCGTCGCGCATGATCTCCTCCACCCCGCGCCATTGCTGGAAGTCGGGCAGGCTGGCGGCGCACATCAGGGTGACGCGGCCGCCGGTATGCTGGGCGCGGCGGGTGGCGAAGCGCAGGGCGACCTTGCATTCCGGCGTCTTGTCGATGACGACCAGGAACTTGCGCGGGGCGCGGGAGGCGGTCGAACTGGCGGCGGGCGCGCTCATGGCCGCAGTTTACGGCAGTTTCCGCTTCAGGTCATACAGGATTTCCAGCGCCTGCTTGGGCGACAGGGCGTCCGGCTCGATCGCCTGGAGCGCGTCTTCCACCGCGCTGCCCTTGGGCACGGGAGCGGAGGCGCCGAACAGCGGCAGATCGTCGATCCGCGCCAGCGGCTTGTGGCCCTCGCGGCCCTCCTCCAGCGCCCGCAGCACCTCCTCGGCGCGCAGCACCACCGCCTCCGGCAGGCCCGCCAGCTTGGCGACATGGATGCCATAGGAACGGTCGGCGGTGCCCGGCATCACCTCATGCAGGAAGACGATGCTGTCATTCCATTCGCGCACCTTCATCGTATAGGGCGCCATGCTGTCCAGCCTTTCGCACAGCGCCACCATCTCGTGATAATGGGTGGCGAACAAAGCGCGGCTTTTGTTGGCCTCATGCAGATGCTCCGCCGCCGCCCAGGCGATGGCCAGGCCGTCATAGGTGGCGGTGCCGCGCCCGATCTCGTCCAATATGACCAGCGATTTCGGCGTGGCCTGGTTGAGGATCGCCGCCGTCTCCACCATCTCCACCATGAAGGTGGAGCGGCCCGCCGCCAGATCGTCGCCCGCGCCGACGCGGCTGAACAGCCGGTCCACGATGCCGATATGGGCCGATTCGGCGGGCACGAAACTGCCCATCTGGGCCAGGATGGCGATCAGCGCATTCTGGCGCAGGAAGGTGGATTTGCCCGCCATGTTGGGACCGGTGACCAGCCACAGCCTCCCTTTGGAGTCGGGCGACAGGTCGCAGTCGTTGGGCACGAACGGGCCGGCATGGGCCGCCTGCAACGCCGCCTCCACCACCGGATGGCGGCCGCGCCGGATGTCGAAGGCCAGGCCGGTATCCATTTTAGGGCGCACATAGCGCGCCGCCACCGCCAACTCGCCCAGGCCTGCGTTCACATCCAGCACCCCCAGCGCATCGGCGATCGTCGTCAGCGCGTCCCCATGTTCGAGGGCCAGCATCACCATCTCGTCGAACAGCGCGGTTTCCAGCGCCAGGGCGCTTTCGGCGGCCTCGGAAATGCGCGACGCCAGGCTGGCCAGCTCGTCGGTGGAAAAGCGCACCGCGCCCGCCATGGTCTGGCGGTGACGGAAGGTGTCTTTATCCTGCATCAGCTTGTCGGCGTGCTGTTGAGTCACCTCGATGAAATAGCCCAGCACGCCGTTATGCTTGATCCTGAGCTGGCCGACACCCGACTGCTGGCGATAGCGGCTTTCCAGGCCTGCGATGACGCGGCGGG
>CALDFO010000241.1 GCA_937942205.1 uncultured Alphaproteobacteria bacterium | reverse complement strand
TCTCGCCATAGGTGGCCAGCACCGCGCCATCGGCCTGGCGGGCGATCTTGCCGGTCTCAAGGGTCAGCGTGCGGCCGCCCCATTCGAAGCTTTCCTTGTGGATGTTGAACATCGGATTTTTCTTTCGTCGGTGCCCGCCGCCATATTGCGCCCGGGCCGTGGTGAGGCTCCCCTATGGAGCCTGTCTCACGCCGGGCTCATCCCGGCGGGAAACAAAAGCCTCGCGGCGCGCCGCACCGCAAAGCAAAAGCCCCGCGGTGCGTCGCACCGCAAAGCAAAGCACGGCCTTACGCCTGCGCGTAAGACCGTGCCCATTCTGTCGAAGCCTGGCTCAGCGGCGCAGGCCCAGCTTGGCGATGATCGCCTCATAGCGCTTGACGTCGCGGGACTTCACATAGTCCAGCAGGCCACGGCGCTGCGACACCATCTTGATCATCCCGCGGCGGGAATGATTGTCCTTCTGGTGCGTCTTGAAGTGTTCGGTGAGGTTGGAGATCCGCTCGGACAGGATGGCGATCTGGACTTCCGGCGAACCGGTGTCACCCTCGGCCTTACCATGTTCGGCGATAACTTGCTGCTTGCGTTCAGGCGTAATCATTTTGCTCTTCCGGACATCTGGGGTCAAAGAAACAGTCAGGCGAAATTGAAAACACGAAACGGCCGAAGCTCTCCTTCGGCGATTTCGGCCAGTGCCACGGGCGAGCCGTCTTCCTCATGGAGATAGACGACCTGCCCCTGGAGTTCGTCGCCGGGAATATCCTTCAGCTTCGCAAACAGATTTGCGCGGATGAGGATGGGGTTGCCCTGGCGCAGGCGAACCGTATCGGGGCCACCGACGGCCAGCGCCGGGATGCCGTCCAGCGCGGTCGATAGAGGCTTCAGATACGCAAAAGCGCCGGGACTATGCATAAAAGGGGTCAGCGTATCCAGCGTTACGGCGTCTTTTTCTTCCCAAGCGCCCAGACGGGTGCGGCGCAGGGCCGTGACATGGCCCAGAGTCCCCAGCGCCTGGGCGATGTCACGGACCCAGGAGCGGACGT
>CALDFO010000240.1 GCA_937942205.1 uncultured Alphaproteobacteria bacterium | reverse complement strand
CCGCTGCTGGCGCTGGTGATGGTGCCGGTCTCGCTGGCCTGGGCGGCGCTCGGCCTGCTCCTGGGCCGGATGCAGGAACGCCGCGCCGCCGCCCCAATCTCCAACCCCTGACCCCCAAAAGGAGTATCTCCCATGCGTGATCTGGACCGCCGCTCTCTTCTGGCCGCCACCGCGGCCGCCGCGCTGCTGCCGCAGGCCGCGCGGGCGCAAAGCGCCATGATGCGCGCCGCTCCCATCCTCAAGCGCCGGGTGCCCCAGACCGGATACATGCTGCCCATCGTGGGCATCGGCACCAGCCAGGTGTTCGAGTTCGAGAACGACCCCGCCAAGCTGGAAGAGCGCAAGACCGTGGTCCGCAATCTGGTGGCGGGCGGCGGCAGCCTGATCGACACCGCCGCCAGTTATGGCACCGCCGAGGCCAATGTCGGCCTGGTGAGCGAGCAGACCGGCCTGCGCGACCGGCTGTTCCTGGCGACCAAATACACCAGCCGGATTTCCCATGCCGATGCCGAAGCGTCGCTGAAGCGTTCCTTGCAGCGCCTCAAGACCGATCATGTGGACCTGCAACAGGCCCATAATGTGGGCGACCCCAATTTCTCCTGCGCCCAGATGAAGGACTGGAAGGCCAAGGGCCTGTGCAAGCATTATGGCATCACCTCCAGCTTCGACAGCGCCTATGAGGCGCTGGCCCCGGTGCTGCGCCGCGAGAAGCCGGAATTCTTCCAGATCAACTATTCGCTGGGCGACCGCGGCGCCGAAACGGTGCTGCTGCCGCTGGCGCGCGACAATGGCTGCGCCGTGCTGACCAACCTGCCCTTCGGCCGCAACTCCATGTTCAAGAAGGTGGCGGGCAAGCCCATCCCCGACTGGGCCAGGGAGATCGGCTGCACCAGCTTCGCCCAGATCTTCCTGAAATATAACCTGTCGCACCCGGCGGTGACCGCCGTGATCCCCGGCACCGACAAGCCGCAATACATGCTGGACAATCTGAATGCCGGGCGCGGCCCCATGCCCGATGCCGCCTTCCGCCGCCGCATCGAGCAGTGGTGGGATACGGTGTGATCCTCCCCTTCGCGTGCGTCAGCACGCAGGAAGGGGAGGTGCCGTAGCTGGTCCTTGGGCCAGCGAAGGCGGAGGGGTTTAAAATGATCCTCCCCCTTCGCGTGCGTCAGCACGCAGGAAGGGGAGGGTTTTAAAATAACCCACCCCTGCAAAAACGGGCGGCGGCGTCTTATATTGCCGCCATGGCGCACAATAACGGCATGGTTCCCCGCGCCCGTCCGGGGAAGAAGAAGCCTGTCTCGGACAACGAGGCCCGGTTCCAGGCCGCGCTGGACAAGGCGCCGCTGGCGGCGGGAACTGCTGCGCCGGAAGAGCCGATAGACCCCGCTTACCAGACGGTGCCCATCAGCCAGTTCGTGCCCCACCGTCCGGCCCGGCCGGAAAAATCCGAGGGCGGGCGCAAGTTCAAGCTGGTCAGCGACTATACCCCGGCGGGCGACCAGCCCACCGCCATCGCCGAACTGGTGGCGGGGGTGACGGCCCGGGAGCGCGACCAGGTGCTGCTGGGCGTCACCGGGTCGGGCAAGACCTTCACCATGGCCAAGGTGATCGAGGCGACCCAGCGGCCGGCCCTGATCCTGGCGCCCAACAAGACCCTGGCCGCCCAGCTGTACAGCGAGTTCAAGACCTTCTTTCCGGAAAACGCGGTCGAGTATTTCGTCAGCTATTACGACTATTACCAGCCCGAAGCCTATATCCCGCGCACCGATACCTATATCGAGAAGGATTCCTCCATCAACGAGGAGATCGACCGGATGCGCCATTCGGCGACGCGGGCGATCCTGGAGCGCGACGATGTGATCATCGTCGCCAGCGTGTCCTGCATCTACGGCATCGGCTCGGTCGAAACCTATTCGGGCACCGCCTTGGGCGTCGCGCGCGGCGACCGCATCGACCGCAATGCCGCGATCCAGAATCTGGTGGCGCTGCAATACCGCCGCAACGACGACAATTTCACCCGCGGCGCCTTCCGGGTGCGCGGCGATGTGATCGACATCTTCCCCGCCCACTATGAAGACCGCGCCTGGCGGGTGGAACTGTTCGGCGACGAGGTGGACAGCATCACCGAGTTCGATCCGCTGACCGGGCACAAGGCGGGGGCGCTGGACCAGATCAAGATCTACGCCAACAGCCATTACGTCACGCCGCGCCCCACCCTTCATCAGGCGATGAAGGGCATCAAGGCCGAACTGCTGCACACCCTGGCCGACATGCGCGCCAAGGGAAAGCTGCTGGAGGCCCAGCGGCTGGAACAGCGCACCACCTTCGATCTGGAGATGATCGAGGCCACCGGCAGCTGCGCCGGCATCGAGAATTATTCCCGCTGGCTGACCGGCCGCCTGCCGGGCGAGCCGCCGCCGACGCTCTTTGAATACCTGCCGGACAATGCACTGGTCTTTGCCGATGAAAGCCATGTCTCGGTGCCGCAGATCGGCGCCATGTACAAAGGCGACTATCGCCGCAAGTTCACCCTGGCCGAATACGGCTTCCGCCTGCCCAGCTGCATCGACAACCGTCCGCTGAAATTCGAGGAATGGGACGCCATGCGGCCCCAGTCGGTCTATGTCAGCGCCACCCCCGGCCATTGGGAACTGGAACGCACCGGCGGCGTCTTCACCGAACAGGTGATCCGCCCCACCGGCCTGATCGATCCCCCCGTTGAAATACGGCCGGTGGAAAGCCAGGTGGATGACCTGATCGCCGAATGTCACGATATCGCCAAGCGCGGCTATCGCGCCCTGGTCACCACCCTGACCAAGAAGATGGCCGAGGATCTGACCGAATATATGCACGAACAGGGCATCCGGGTGCGCTACATGCACTCCGATGTCGAGACGCTGGAGCGGATCGAGATCATCCGCGACCTGCGCCTGGGCGCTTTCGATGTGCTGATCGGCATCAACCTGCTGCGCGAGGGGCTGGACATTCCCGAATGCGGCCTTGTCGCCATCCTGGATGCCGACAAGGAAGGTTTCCTGCGCAGCGAGACATCTCTGATCCAGACCATCGGCCGCGCCGCCCGCAACGTGGACGGCAAGGTGATCCTCTATGCCGACAAGGTGACCGGCTCGATGGAGCGGGCGATGGCCGAGACCAGCCGCCGCCGCGCCAAGCAGGAGGCGTACAACAAGGAACACGGCATCACGCCCGCCAGCGTCAAGCGCAACATCGCCGACATCATGGGCTCGATGTATGAAAAGGATCATGTGACGGTGGATGCCGGGATGTTGCAGGCGGCGGAAGGCGGGCGCGAATTCGTCGGCCACAACATCAAGGCGATCATCGCCGACATCGAAAAGAAGATGCGGGCCGCCGCCGCCGACCTGGAATTCGAAACCGCCGCCCGGTTGCGCGACGAACTCAAGCGGCTGCAATCCACCGCCCTGGCGATCGCCGACGATCCTTTTGCCCGCCAATCGGATGTCGCCAAGGCCAGCCTGGACGCCGAGATCACGTATTCCAGCGACGATCGCCCCTCGAAACCGATCCCCGATGGGAAAGGAAGCAAAGGCGGGCGCAAGAAACTGCAGCGCGCCGCGCGCCCCAACGCGCCCAAGACCTTCGGCAGCCGGGCGCGGTAGCGCTCCTCCGCGCCGCCGCCAAGCCGCTGTTCGTACACGGAAAATCCGCCATCATTGTTATTTAAGGGATAAGGTCCTATACTCGGCTCACGTGGTACTTGCGTCCTAAGTCAGACGAAGCGCTTTCCGTCTATCCGATCCGCCTTGGCCCAACCGCCATGGCGGCCAGGACGCACCGAAAAACTTCCCGACCGACCCGATGTTCTGTTTCCACGGCCGTCATCGCATGTCGCGCTGGCGGAACCCGATGCTGCAAAAGGAAATCAAATGGCACTCGGAACCGTGAAGTTCTTCAACACCACCAAGGGCTTTGGCTTTATCGCCCCCGATGACGGCGGCAAGGATGTGTTCGTCCATGTCTCCGCCGTCGAAGCCGCTGGTCTGCGCACCCTGAACGAGGGCCAGAAGGTCCAGTTCGACATTCTGCCGGATGCGCGCGGCGCCAAGGCCGGCAATCTTTCGGCCGTCTGATGAAACACGGGCGGCCGTCATCCGGCGGCCGCCCGCTTTCCTAAGAGGAGTCTCCCCATGACCGACAACACCTCCCAGTCCGCCCGCAAGCGCGACGCCGCGCTGCGCACCGCCAACGGCGTCTTCGCCGCCTGGGAAAAACGCACCCAACTGGTGAAGGACGAGACCGCCGCCCACAATGCGGCCACCGACGCCAAGACCGCGCGCCTCAAGGCGCTGCGCCTGGAGAAGGAACGCCAGGAGGCCGAGGCCGCGTCTGCCGCTCCGGCCGCGCCCGCCGCCAAGAAGGCCCGCGTCAAGCGCATCCTGGTCTCCTGACCCGCTCTTTTTTCCGCCGTCATGTCCAAGGCCTTTGTCTCCGAGACCGCGCCGTCCGCCGCCCCGCCCGAACGCATGGTGGAGGAGGGGGCCAATCCGGTGACGCCGGAGGGCATGGCGCAGATCGACGCCCATATCGCCCGCATCGAGACGGCGCTGCGAACCGAGGCCAATCCCCTGCTGCGCGAGACACTGGCGCGCGACCTGCGCTACTGGACCGTCCGCAAGGCCAGCGCCGAGATCGTGCCGCCCGCCGGCGATGGCGTGATCGGCTTCGGCGCCGCCGTCACCGTCCGGCGCAAGGGCCGCACCCAGACCTTCCGCATCGTGGGGGTGGATGAGGCCGACCCCGGCAAGGGTCTGATCAATTTTCGCGCGCCCCTGGCCCAGGCCGTTCTGGGCGCCCGCGCCGGTGACATTGTTGAGGCCGACGAACCGCTGGGCGAAATCGAAATCCGCGACGTCCGCTGATCGGCCTATGGTTGGCGTTGCCGGATTCAACCCGCACAAGTGGTGGTAGCGCTTGGTTGCAGGCGTCTTAAGCAACAATTCCGTTGCAGGTGCGAACAGTTCTGGCGCGGCCTGTGCCCGGCATTGTCATGGCCCCGGGTTGCGCGTAATGTCGCGCCTACGTGGAGTTACGACCGTCACAGTGAAGCGCACCTAGACTATCCCTGCCCGCCTTGAGTGCGCGCCTGGACGACGGTTGAACTTCTTCCCTGCGACATCGGAATTCCCCGCCGCCCGGCATTCGCCGGACGGAAAATCAATGCAGGAACTGTCTTTATGACCATCGGAACCGTGAAGTTCTTCAACACCACCAAGGGCTTTGGCTTTATCGCGCCGGAAGGCGGCGGCAAGGATGTGTTCGTCCATGCCACGGCTGTTGAAGCTGCCGGTATGCGCACCCTGAATGAAGGCCAGAAGGTCTCGTTCGACATCGTGCCCGACGCGCGTGGCGCGAAGGCCGCGAACCTCAAGCCGGTCTAAATCGGTCTGGAGTCCGCAAAATGGGGCCGGTGGAGCGATCCACCGGCCCTTTTTTTGTCTAGTTGGCCGCGGTGGCCGCCGGCACCGGGAACATCAGCGTCAACTCCCTTTGCGGGCCGCTGCCACTGGTGCTGAAATTGACGCTGCGCGAGATGGTGGTGTCACGGACCAGCGTGGCGGTGGCGCTGTAGCTGCCGGGCGGGGCCTTCACCAGCACCCAGGGCGCGTCGCAGTCGAACTGCATCGCCGCCTGTCCGCCTTTGCCCCGTCCTTCCTTGCTAAGGGTGATGTGCGCATTGGCCAGGTTGGCGCCGTTCTGGGTCGCCAGCACGATCTTGACCGGATAGGCGGTCCAGCGGGGATCGTCCTTGGCCGAGCCGACGCCGGTGCAGACCGCCTCGATGTCGCCCGACCGGATGGGCTGGTCCTGGACCGCCAGGGCGGGCGCGGACGTAAGCAAAAGGGCCGCCAGGACGGACGGCGGTGCGGCCGCCAGGACGGAAAACAGGGAAAAGCGCATGGGATGTCTCCTCTTGCCCTCGACCCTGCTCTAACCGGCAATCCGCCCGCGGGTTCCCTCGGTTGGTTTCCAAGGTTCCCAAGCTGTGCCAAGCTTGCCGCCGGATCGGGCCATGTACAGACTTCTTGCCCTGTTCCTGGTGTGTGCGGGGGCGCTGCTGGCCGGCGGTCCGGCCTTTTCCGCGTCCCGCGCCCAGGCCGTGGCCAAGCTGAAAGACCTGGACGGCAAGCCGGTGGGCAGCGCGGTCTTTTCCACCCTCAATCGCGGCGCCGTCCTGATCGTGCTGGACCTGAGCGGCCTGCCGCCCGGCCCGCATGGCCTGCATCTGCATGTCTCGGGCAATTGCGACGCCCAGTCGGGCTTCACCAAGGCCGGGCCGATCCTGTCGCTGCAGCCGGGCCGCCGTCACGGCTATCTGGCCGAGGATGGCCCCATGACCGGCGACCTGCCCAACCAGTTCGCCGGGGCGGACGGGCGGCTGAAAGCCAGTATCGTCACCAATGCCTTCACTTTGGGCAACGGCAAACGCTCTATCTTCGACCGCGACGGCGTCAGCCTGATCGTCAAGCAGCGGGCCGACGACTACCGCACCCAGCCCCTGGGCAATGCCGGAACGCGCATCGCCTGCGGGGTGGTGGTCCGCACCGTCCATCCGCCCGCCCGCCGCCGTCCCAAACCGTAGCGGCGCGGGGCTGGGCGGGTGGCAACGCAGTCCCCCCCGTGACATGATCGGCGGCGTAATGGGATTGGAAAAGCCGCCGAGGCCTGCCGTGCGCGACCTGATGGACGCCGACGCCCTGCGCCGCGACCTGACCGCCCTGGCCAGGGCCACGCCCGATCCGGGCACCCTGCGCCGGACGGGCCTGGGGCTGATCAAGCAGGCATTCGTCCAGGGTCGCGACACGGTGAAGACCGCGGTGGAGCAGGAGGGACTTTCGGGCCTGGCCGCCGCCCGCGCCCTGTCGGGGCTGCAGGACGCCATCATCCAGGTGATCTACGACTTCGCGGTCAAGCACGTCTATTACGCCCAAAATCCCTCCACCGCCGAGCGCATCGCCATCGTGGCCACCGGCGGTTATGGCCGCGGCGAACTGGCCCCCGGCTCCGACATCGATCTTCTGTTCGTGCGCCCCTTCAAGCAGAGCGCCTGGGGCGAGAGCGTCATCGAATTCATCCTCTACATGCTGTGGGATCTGGGGCTGAAGGTCGGCCATGCCACCCGCAGCCTGGCGGAATGCGTGCGCCTGGCGCGGCAGGACATCACCATCCGCACCGCCATCCTGGAGGCGCGCTATGTGTGGGGCGACAAGGCCCTGTACGAGGAACTGCGCAAGACGTTCTGGGCCGAGATCGCCGGCGGCAACGGCCGCGACTTCGTGGAAGCCAAGCTGGCCGAACGCGACGCCCGCCACCGCCACCAGGGCGAAAGCCGCTATCTGGTCGAGCCCAATATCAAGGAAGGCAAGGGGGGCTTGCGCGACCTTCAGACCCTCTACTGGATCGGCAAGTATCTCTATCGCGTGGACGATGCCGCCGCCCTGGTCGAGCATGGCGTCTTTACCCGCGAGGAATACCGCACCTTCCAGAAGGCCGAAGCCTTTCTATGGAATGTGCGCGTGCATCTGCACTATCTGCTGGGGCGCGCCGAGGAGCGGCTGTCTTTCGACGTGCAGACCGCCCTGGCTGCCCGGCTGGGCTATGTGGACGCCGACCAGCCGCGCCGGGCCGTGGAAGCCTTCATGCGCGCCTACTTCCTGGTGGCCAAGGATGTGGGCGACCTGACCCGCATCTTCTGCGCCGCGCTGGAGGAACAGCACCGCAAACCCCGCCCGTCCCTCAGCCGCATGTTGCCCGGCTTTCTCAAGCCCCGTGGCCCCGGCGACGATTTCTATGTCGAGAACGGCCGCCTGGCCGCGGCGCCCGGCGTCTTCCGCGCCGATCCGGCCAACATCATCCGCATCTTCCATGTCGCCGACACCAAGGGCGTGGACATCCATCCCGATGCGCTGCGGACCATCACCCGCTCGCTCGACCTGATCACCGACGCGCTGCGGCGCGATCCCGTCGCCAACCAGGCTTTCCTGGAAGTGCTGACCTCGCGCCACAATCCGGAATGGGCGCTGCGGCTGATGAACGAGGCGGGCGTGCTGGGCCGCTTCATTCCCGAATTCGGTCATGCCGTGGGGCTGATGCAGTTCAACATGTACCACCACTATACGGTGGACGAGCATCTGATCCGCGCCGTGGGCAACATCGCCGCCATCGAGCGCGGCGACCACAAGGACGACAATCCCCTCACCACCGACGTCATCAAGCGCATCCAGTCGCGCAATGTGCTCTATTGCGCCATCCTGCTGCATGACATGGCCAAGGGCCTGCCGGGCGATCACAGCGATGTGGGGGCGGACATCGCGCGCAGCCTCTGCCCGCGCCTGGGCTTGCCGGCCAAGGACACCGAGGCCGTCGCCTGGCTGGTCCAGAACCATCTGGTGATGAGCGATACCGCCCAGCGCCGCGACCTGTCCGATCCCAAGACGGTGCGAGACTTTGTGGACCTGGTGCAGACCCCCGAGATGCTGCGCCTGCTGGTGATCCTGACGGTGGCCGATATCCGCGCCGTGGGGCCGGGGGTGTGGAACGGCTGGAAGGGCCAGTTGCTGCGCGAACTGTATTTCGCCGCCGAG
>CALDFO010000239.1 GCA_937942205.1 uncultured Alphaproteobacteria bacterium | reverse complement strand
GTGGCCGAGGCCGCCGTGGTGGGCTATCCGCACGACATCAAGGGCCAGGGCATCTATGCCTATGTCACGCTCAACGCGGGCGTTGCGACCAGCGAGGCCCTCAATGACGAACTCAAGAAGTTTGTCGGCCATGAGATCGGCCCCATCGCCCGGCCCGACATCATCCAGTTCGCGCCCGGCCTGCCCAAGACCCGCAGCGGCAAGATCATGCGGCGCATCCTGCGCAAGATCGCGGAAGGCGACACTTCGACCCTGGGCGATATCAGCACCCTGGCCGATCCGTCGGTGGTGGACGACCTGATCCGGAACGCGCACCGCTGATGTGGCTGTTCCTGTGGGTGCTGGCGGCGATGGGCGTGGGCTATTTCGCCAAGCTGCATGGCCGCAATCCGGCCATCTGGTTCGTGCTGTCGCTGTTCATCTCGCCGCTGGGCGGCAGCGTTGCGCTGATGGTGGCGGACCGGTACGGCTGGTAGCTCAGACCTTGCGTCCCACCGCCACGGCGTACCCATCCATGGCGGCAGCCAGGTCGATGTCCTTTTGCGTCACGCCGTTCGCGTCATGGGTCGCCAGGGTCACCTCCACCCGGTTGTAGACATTGAACCATTCGGGATGGTGATCCATCTTCGCCGCCATCAGGGCGCAACGCGTCATGAAGGCGAAGGCGGCGTCGAAATCCACGAAGTGAAAGCTGCGCGTGATGGCCTCGCGCTCCGGGGCCAGGGTCCAGTCGGGCAGCCGCTTCAGCGCCTGTTTCAGATCGTCAATCGCCAGTTTCGTCGCCATCGAACCCTCTTAACGGATAATCCCGTTCCACGCGATAGATGCTGCCGTCGCTGGTGAGCTTGCTGGAATAGAGGCAAAAGGCGTCCACCGCGAAGGCCTGGCTGGTGGACAGGGCGTGTTCCTGCAGCCAGCCGGTGACTTTTTCGATATCGGGATGGCGCAGCCGCGCCAGGGTCACATGCGGCGTGAACTTGTGCCCATCCGGCGGAATGCCGACCCGGCGGATGGCGGTTTCCACCTTCTTCTGAAGATGCTCCAGCATCTCGTTCCGGCGCACCGCCGCCCACAGGCTGTGCGGCTGACGGTTGCCGAACTGGCCCACCCCATGCAGTTGCAGCGCGAAGGCGGGTGCGTCGATCCCCGCCAGCGCGTCGTCGATCATATGCGCGACATCCCCCTCCACCTCGCCGATGAAGCTCAGGGTCAGGTGCAGTCGCTCACGCGTCTGCCAGCGCGCCCCCGGCACGCCGCCCTGCAGCAGCATCAGCGGCCGCGCCACCGCATCGGGAATGGGAAGCGCCACGAACAGTCTCATTGCGCCAACCTCCCCAGCGGCAGACGGGTGCGGAAAATCAGGACCGTGGTGACATAGGCGATGGCCGCGCACAACAGCGCCATCGCCAGCCCGGCCACATCGGCATAGCGGCCCGGTATCAGCGCCTCGCCCAGATGCGCCCCCAGCCAGGCGCCCGCGCGCAGGCCGTCGCCGCCAGCGCCACCGGCAGCAAGGCGCGGCGGAATGTGCCGTCCAGCACCAGCAGACCACGGCGATGGCCGGTCACGGTCAGGATGCCCAGATTGATCCAGGCGCCCAGGCCGGTGCCCAGCGCGATGCCCGGCACGCCCATCCCCAATCCCCAGACGAAAACGAATTTCAGGGCGATGTTGACGGCCATGGCGATCAGGGTGGCGCGCACCGGCGTCAGCGTGTCGTGACGGGCGTAAAAGGTGGACGCCGCGATCCGCAGCATCGCCATGGCGGGCAGGCCCACGGCATAGGCGGCCAGCACCGCGCCCGCCAGCGCCGCGCCCTGGGCGTCGAACGCGCCATGGGCGAAGACCGCCCGCATGATGGTGCCGGGCACGGCGATGAAGGACAGCGCGAACGGCAAGGTCAGCAGCAGCGCCAGCGCCGCCGAGCGGTTCTGCGCCGCGTCCGAGGCGGCACGGTCGCCCTTGGCCAGGTGCGCCGCCATCACCGGCAGGATCACCGTGCCCAGCGCGATGCCCAGCACGCCCAGCGGCAACTGGTTGATGCGGTCGGCGTAATAGAGCGCGGTGCGGCTGCCGGTGGGCAGCAGGCTGGCCAGGATGGTGTCCACCAGCGGCACCGCCACCACGCTCGCCGCGCCGATGACGACGGCCCCGAAGGCGATGAAGAAATCGCGTATCTCGGGCGTCCAGCGCGGTATCCGCATCCGCAGCCACAATCCTTCGCGCCGCCCGGCCCACAGGATGAAGACCAGTTGCGCCACACCGCCGGCCAGCACGCCCCAGGCGGCGGCATAGGCGGCGTCGGGGAACCAGTGCCAGCAGACCAGGGTGGCGATCATCGACAGATTGAGCAGCACCGGCCAGGCCGCGCCCGCCCAGAACCGGTCCACCGCGTTGAGCATGGCCGACAATTGCACCGCCACCACCGTCAGCAGCAGATAGGGAAAGGTCACCCGCGCCAGGCTGACGGTCAGCTCGAATTGCGCCGCATCGCCCGCGAAGCCCGGCGCCAGCACATGGATGATCTGGGGCATGAAGACCAGCGCCAGCGCCAGCAGCACGATCTGCGCCGCCATCTGCCAGGAGAAGATCGCATCGGCGAAGGCCGCCGCCTGGGCCGTCTCGCCCTTGGCGTGCAGCGCGGCATAGCGCGGCAGGAAGGCGGGATTGATGGTGCCTTCCCCGAAAATGGCGCGGAAATTGTTGGGCAGCAGGAACGCCACCACAAAGGCGTCGGACAGAACGCCATGCCCCATGATCCAGGCCATCAGCATGTCGCGCACGAAACCGGTGATGCGCGACAGCAGGGTGAATCCGCCGACCGAGAGCAGCCTGCGCAGCATCAGCGGCCCACCAGCTTGCGGACCAGGGGCAGGATGCGCGCCACGATCACTTTCACCCCTTCCGGATTGGGATGCATACCGTCGGCCTGGTTGAGTTTGGGGTTCAGCGCCACTCCCTCCAGGATGAAGGGATAGAACGGCACGCCATACGCCTTGGCCAGGCGCGGATAGATGGCGTCGAACTGCCGGACATAATCGGGGCCCAGATTGCGCTGGGCCCGCATCCCGGTCAGCAGCACCCGCACCTTGGCCGCCTTCAGTTTGGACAGGATGGCGCGCAGGTTCTTCTCGGTCTGGGCGGGCGACAGGCCGCGCAGCATGTCGTTGGAGCCCAGCTCGACGATGACGGCATCGGGGTGATCGGCCAGCGACCAGTCCAGCCGCGACAGGCCGCCCGCGCTGGTGTCGCCCGACACGCCCGCATTGATAACCACCGCGTCGATCCCCACCTGCTTGAGGGCCGCCTGAAGCTGCACGGGAAATTCGGTGCCGGGCGGCAGGCCATAGCCCTGCGTCAGGCTGGTGCCCAGCGCGAGAATTTTTACCGGAGCCGCGGTCGCCTGCCCTGAGGCAGCCATAATGAGCGGCAGAAGTATGCTAAACAGTGCCCGGAACCGGCGCATCGTCATCCTGTGAGTCAGAGAAATGAACAATCCCCCGCCGTCGCCGGATTTGCCAGCCCCCGAAACGCCCGCCCTGGTTCTCAACGACGTCACCCTGACCCTCAAAAGCCTGGCCGGGCCGGTGGACATTCTGGGCGGCGTCTCCCTCACCGTGCCGTCGGGCCAGACCGTGGCGCTGGTGGGGCCGTCCGGCTCGGGCAAATCCTCGCTGCTGATGGTGGCGGCGGGACTGGAAAAGCCCAGCAGCGGACGGGTGGCCATTTCCGGCACCGACATCACCGGCATGGGCGAAGACGCGCTGGCGCGCTTCCGGCTGGGCCGGGTGGGCATCGTGTTCCAGAGCTTCCATCTGATTCCCACCATGACCGCGCTGGAGAATGTCGCCGTGCCGCTGGAGCTGATGGGCGTGCCGGACGCCTTCGAGCGCGCCGAAGCGGAGTTGCGCGCCGTGGGGCTGATCCTGCGGACCGACCATTATCCCGGCCAGCTTTCCGGCGGCGAGCAGCAGCGCGTGGCGCTGGCCCGCGCCCTGGCGCCGCGCCCGCTGATCCTGTTCGCCGACGAGCCCACCGGCAACCTGGACGGCGCGACCGGCGCGGGCATCGCCGACCTGATCTTCGGCCTGAACGCCGAGCGCGGCGCGACACTCTTTCTTGTCACCCATGAGGAGAGCCTGGCGACGCGCTGCCAGCGGGTGCTGCGGATGAAGGATGGCAGGATTGCCGCCGATGAATAGACTCCGGCTGGCCTTCACCTTCGCGCGGCGCGAACTGCGCGGCGGGCTGGCGGGTTTCCGCATCTTC
>CALDFO010000238.1 GCA_937942205.1 uncultured Alphaproteobacteria bacterium | reverse complement strand
GAAGACGATGGTCGAGGTATAGGGCGCCGCATTGTCCGGCAGACGCTTCTGCCAGTCGGCGGGCAGCAGCTTGGCGCGCCCGGCGATCTGGTCGATGTCGGCGGCCAGCGCCAGCGTCACCACATCGGCCTGCAAACCGTCGATCACCGCCCGCGCCTGGCTGCCGGAGCCGCCATGGCTGTTGGAGATGGTGACATTGTCACCTCTGGCCTTGGCCTGGGCCGCGAAGGCCTTGTTGATGTCCTGATACAGTTCGCGGGTGGGGTCGTAACTGACGTTCAGCAGCCGGACATCCGCCGCCCGGGCGCCCGCGGACAACAATGGGGACAACAGGCCCGCCGCCAGCAGCGCCAAAACGAAATGGGAGCGTTTCATGGTCCTGGTCCTTGGAGAGACGGTTTCGGCGGGAACGGGGGCCATTCATTCTTCCAAATTCCTATCTAGTCAATAGGAATTCAGCAATATTACGAACTGTCATGAAAACGGCAGGGAAAACGGGCCTTTAGCTGACCTATAAAGCGCCTGAACGGCGCATTTGTTGCGCGGCGGTCGCCAGATTTCGCGATTCCAGAATTTCGGCCGTGGCGTCCCGGGCCGCCAGCAGGGCTTTGCGGATGGCGCAGATCGATTCCTCGAAACAGTCATCGCACTTGCGATAGGCCATGACGCTGACGCAGGGACTGAGCGCCAGCGGCCCGTCGGTGACCCGCAGCACATCGGCGAAACTGATATCCTTGGCGGCGCGCCCCAGGGAATAGCCGCCCTGCCGCCCGCGATGGCTGCGCACGATGCCGGTCTTCTTCAGCTCCAGCAGGATGTGTTCCAGGAATTTGCGCGGAATGCGCTCGCGCTCGGCGATCTCGGAAATCTGCACCGGACCTTGGTCGCTCCGGGCCGCCAGATAGAGCAGCGCGCGCAGGGCGTAACGGGCTTTCTGGGAAATCATGGCGGGGATTATACACGATAAATCCTATGGAAATATAGGCCACGGCCCGCTGTCAGGCCACTGTCACAGGTCCGCGACAGCTTGCGACAACCCCGGCGATGCACACCCCTTTTTTGCCGCTATAATATTGGAATTATTGCTCTCTGCGTCCCGACGGACGCCTCCGGACCTTGAAGACCGCGCCATGACACCCTGCAAGGATAAGGCTGGCCCATGACCTGGCTCGTCAAGGTGGCGCTGGACCGGCCCTATACCTTCATCGTCATGGCCCTGATGATCCTGATCTTCGGGCCGCTGGCGGCGGTGCGAACCCCCACCGACATCTTCCCCAATATCGGTATTCCGGTGATCGGCGTCGCCTTCACCTATGCCGGCCTGTCGCCCGACGACATGGCCGCGCGCATGATGACGCCGTACGAGCGCATCCTGTCCACCACCGTCAACGATGTGGAGCATGTCGAGAGCCAGTCCATGCCCGGCATCGGCATCGCCAAGATCTATTTCCAGCCCAATGTGGACATCCGCCTGGCCAGCGCCCAGGTCACCTCGATCTCCCAGAGCGCCATCCGCCAGATGCCGGTGGGCACACAGCCGCCGCTGATCCTGAATTACAGCGCCTCCACCGTGCCGGTGCTGCAGATGGCCTTCTCATCCACCTCGCTGTCCGAACAGCAGGTGCTGGACTATTCCCAGAACTTCGCCCGTCCCCGCCTGACCACGGTGAACGGCGCCGCCATCCCTTATTCCTATGGCGGCAAGTTCCGCTCGGTGCTGATCGATCTGGACCCCCAGGCGATGCAGGCGCGCGGCCTGTCCGCGATCGACGTGCAGAACGCCTTCGCGTCGCAGAATCAGATCGTGCCCGCCGGCAACATCAAGATCGGCGATTTCCAGTATGTCGTGCGCCTGAACAACGCCGCCGACACCATCGAGGCGATGAACGAACTGCCGGTGAAGACGGCGGACGGCGGCACCGTCTTCATGCATGACGTCGCCCATGTGCGCGACGGCAATTCGATCCAGCAGAATATCGTGCATGTGGACGGCAGTCGCGCCGTGCTCTCCACCGTGCTCAAGAACGGCCAGACCTCCACCCTGGACGTGGTGCAGGGCATCAAGGACCTGCTGCCGATCCTGCGCGAGCAGCTTCCCGACGAACTGAAGATCGACATCCTCC
>CALDFO010000237.1 GCA_937942205.1 uncultured Alphaproteobacteria bacterium | reverse complement strand
GCGCGCGGCTTCCGCCTTGTCCCAGAATTCCTTGGGGCGCGCATACAGGTCTTTCACCGGCAGATCGCGCGCCAGCAATTCGCCGTTGCGGTCGGTGAGATCGGCGCGCGCGATGGCCGCATGGCCGCCGCCATGCCCGGTGGCGCCGCCGCGCAGCAGCGTCACATCCACCAGCCTGAGCCCCACCAGCGCGAAGGCGACGACGCAGAGTCCCGCGCCGATCACGATACGCCGCTGAAAGACGGTGGTGGCCTCTGGCATCGGGCGGTCAGTATCCGTGCTGGGTGGTGGAGACGGTGACGGGCGGGCCGGGAATCTGCGCATTGGCCTGGCGCACGGGGCTGCCGTTCAGGGGCGCGTCCTCGCCGCGGCGGGGCAGCATGTCGAAGGCCGAAAGCTGCACCGAGGCGCCGTCCTTCATGCCCATGGCGGCCGCGAAATGCTGGACCCGGCCAGGAGCGGCGACATGTTGCCATTCGGCTTCCAGCACGGCGATGGCGCGGCGCTGGTCTGCGATGCCGCGTTCGGTGCGGGCCAGTTCCATCTGCGTCACCCGCGTCTTTTCCGAGACGTGATAGAGGCCCAGCACCGTAAGGGCGATCAGGGCGATGCAGCTGATATTGAGCAAGCGGATCATGACGCCTCCTTAAGCCGCACGTTTCACGCCCGCCCGCAGCTTGGCGGAACGGGCGCGGGGATTGCTTGCGATCTCGGCTTCGCCCGGCACACGCGCCTTGGGCGTCAGCAGCTGGAAAACCGGCCTGGCCACAGGCGCTTCGGGCGCATGGCGCGAGGCGCGCGGGCGCGCATCGGAACGCCCGGTCAGGAACTGCTTCACGATGCGGTCTTCCAGGCTGTGGAACGACACCACCACCAGACGGCCTTCGGGGCGCAGCAGCGCCTCTGCCGCCTCCAGCCCGCGCGACAGTTCGCCCAGCTCGTCATTCACATGGATGCGCAGCGCCTGGAAGGTGCGCGTGGCGGGATGGATGGCGTGGCGCAGCGCGGCGGGGCCCTGCGCCTCGGCCACGATGGCGGCGAGCCGCGCCGTGCCGGTGATGGGGCGGGCGCGCAGGATGGCGCTG
>CALDFO010000236.1 GCA_937942205.1 uncultured Alphaproteobacteria bacterium | reverse complement strand
GCCAGATGGTGGGCACGGAGGTGCCGGAGACATAGACCGCCGAGATCATCTGGGTGTTGCGGATATCGTCCAGCGGGTTCATTTCCAGAACCAGCAGATCGGCCCACTTGCCCTTCTCGACCGTGCCGATGGTCTTGTCGCCCAGCCATTCGGCATTGTCGGCGGTGGCGGACTTGATGGCTTCCAGCGGGGTGCGGCCCGCCATCACTTCCATCTGCAGTTCCTCATGCGCGTTGAAGCCGGGGAAGCGGCCATTGGGACCGCTGTCGGTGCCCATGCCGGTCTTCACGCCGGCCTTGATGATCGCGGTGTAATTGTCCATCGCCTGCACCACGGTGCGGCTCATGTCCTCGAACAGCCGCTTCTCATAGGGCAGGCCGGGAACGCGCAGCGGGCCCAGCATCACGGCCTTTTCCCGTTCGGGGCTGCGCAGCGCGTCCAGGGTGCCCGGCGTCACGCCACGGGTGAAGAAGGGATCGTGGATCCAGGGCATCACCGCCATGCTGTAGACGATCTCGCGGCTGAGGGTCGAGGCGATCTGCCAGGTGCCCTTGGCCTTCATCATGTCCAGCAGTTCCTTGTCCACCGGCTTGTCGCGCACGATATGGGCGAAACCGTCCACGCCCTGGCGCACCAGTTCCTTGGCGTCGTCCAGGTAATAGACATGCGCCCAGACCTTCAGCTTGTGCTTGTGGGCCTGCTCGATGATGGCCTTGGTGAGCGTGTAGGGCATCCGGTCCGGCAGCATGTGGCGTTCGTCGTCGATCCACAGCTTGATCAGGTCCACGCCCTTGGCCGCCTGCTCGTCCACCGATTTGCGCGCCTCTTCCGGCGTGGCGACCGGCACGTTCAGGCCCAGAAGGCCGCCATAGCCGCCCTTCCAGACCAGGCCCTGGCCGGAGGTGAAGACCCGCGCCATGTGCGGACGGCTGTTGCGGAGATCCTTGCGGATGTCGAAGATCACGTCCTTGTCGGTGCCCGCCACCTGCACGGTGGTCACGCCATAGGCGGCATAGGTCTTGAGGTCGGCCTCGACATTGGCGCGGTCGTAGAATTTCACGTCCTGCGACACATCCTGCATCATGCCGACATGGACATGGCTGTCGATCAGGCCGGGCATCACGAACTTGCCCGACAGATTCTCGACCTTGGCGCCGGCGGGCGCCTGGAGCTGCGACATGGGGCCGACAAACGCGATCTTGCCGTCGGTCATCACGATGGCGGAATTGGGCTGGGCGGCCTTGCCGGTGCCGTCGATCACCGTCACGTTGCTGAGAACGGTGGTTTCGGCCTTGGCCGGAGCACCCATCAAGGCCGCGGCGAGCATCGCGCCGATGGCCGAGCCCAGTTTCAGATGACGCATGACATACTCCCGTTATGCCGCCCATTGCCGCGGACTTCAGATGCGGCGCGGGCCGGCGTGATTATCGTTGTCCCTTGGATTTTGCCACTCCGGCGGTTCTGGCGCCGCCTTGCCCAGGAGAACATTCCACGCGGAATGCTGCAAAATTTCCCGGACCTTAGGGCAGCGCCCGCCGAAAAAAAAGGCGTCAAAACATTCACGCTGCACTGCGATATGCAAACGGCGGGCGCGTATCGGCCGGCGGTAAAAAAATGCCGCCTTCCGGAAGGAAGGCGGCACCAATGTCGCGGGTTGCATCCCGCTTTATTCTTTATATCCCCACATGCAGGAAGCCCACAGAGCGGCCCGCATTCCGGCTTGCGCCGATAACTCATTGATTTTTGATATTTTTCCTCTCGTCCCGCGCCCCATGGGAGACGATCTTCGCCATCTTCCCATCTTGCAGCGACTCTGTCGCACAGGCCGCCGTGAGAGAAAGACTATGACAACAGCAGGGAGATGCAAGCGCCGAATGCACGAAGCGGCGGCAAAATTCGTACACGGAATGCTGCGCTGCGGCCCTTTGCCCCAAACCGCAAACCCTCTAGCGTGCGGCAAAAATCAGCGCATCGGAGGGACCTATGGATCGGCGCACATTGATGACAGGCATGTTGGGCACGGCGGCCGCATCGCTCTGGACGCCGCCCAGCGCCTTCGCGCTGGGCCTGCCGAAGGACAAGATCAAGCGCATCCGCTACTACAAGACCCCGACCGACGCGGCGGGCCGTCCCAATGTGCATCAGCCGACCTTCAACCAATCCACCAATGTCGTCACCATCGAGACCGAGGGCGGCCTGATCGGTGTCGGCGAAGGCGGCGAGCCCTCCAGCATGGAGCAATGCGCCGGCATGTTGATCGGCGAGGACCCGTTCCGCGTCGAGCATCTGTGGCAGACCATGTATCGCGGCTATTTCTATCCGGCGGGCCGCGAAAAGACCCATTCGCTGGGCGGCCTGGACCTGGCGCTGTGGGACCTGAAAGGCAAGGCGCTGGGCGTGCCGGTCTGGCAACTGCTGGGCGGCAAGTCGCGCGATTACATCGAATGCTATGCCACCAGCTATCCCACCCCCAAGGGCGGCACCCTGGAAGACGCCGCCCGCGCCTGTGTCGCCGAAGGCTTCCGCGCCTATCGCACCGGCACGGCGGGCGGCCGCGTGCTGGACCGTTTCGAGGCGGTGCAGCAGACCTATGAGAACTGCAAGCTGATCCGCAAGGGCGCGGGCCGCGACGGCGGCTGGGCAATCGACTTCCACGGCGTGCTGGACACGCCCGACGCCATCCGCCTGGCCAACATGATCGCGGATCTGGGCCCCTATTTCGTGGAAGACCTGGTCCGCAGCGACAATATCGAAGTCTACAAGACCCTGCGTCCGCAGGTGAAGGTGCCGATCGCGATGGGCGAGGTGCTGGGCGCCAAGTGGGACAACATGGTGCTGATCAATGACCGTCTGGTGGATTACGCCCGCTGCACCGTGCCCAATGTCGGCGGCATCACCGAATATATGAAGATCTGCGCCCTGGCCGAAACCCAATATATCGGCATGATCCCGCACTTCACCGGCCCCATCGGCGAAACCGCGCTGGTGCATTGCCTGACCGCCACCTCGGTGGTGGCGCTGATGGAGATGACCGCCTCGGGCCGCCAGCCCTGGCCGTATCTGCCGGAATGCTACGACTTCAGGAACGGCAAGCTGTGGCCCAATGAGCGCCCCGGCCTGGGTGTGACGCTGGACACCAGCAAGCTGCAGCAGATCGGCGACTGGAGCGAGCCGTATCGGCCCATTCCGATCAATCGCCGCCCGGACGGGAGCTATACCAACTGGTAGGCGCGCGAGATTTTGCGGCGTGAGCAGGGTTGGCTAGCGGCAGCGTAGCCAACGCGCGGAGCGGGCTTAACGCCCGTGAGCCCGCGCGACGCACTCACGCCGCAAAAGAACCGCGCCTTTATTCAGCCCGCGTCGCGGAAAGCCGCCACGCATTTGGCGGCGCGGGCGGCGATCTCGTCATCGCTGAAATCGGGCTTGAACAGTTCCGAGCCCAGGCCGAAACCGGCCGCGCCCGCCTTTTTCCATTCCCGCATGTTGGCTACGCCCGCGCCACCCACGGCATAGACCGGGATGGACTTTGGGATCACCGCCAGCATGGCCTGGAGATGGCCGATGCCGCCGCTGGAGGCCGGAAACAGCTTGAGCGTTTTCGCGCCCGCCGCGATGGCGGCGAAGGCTTCGGAGGGCGTGAAGAAACCCGGCATGACCGTCATGCCGCGCGCCACGCCCTGGGCGATGACCTGCGTGTCGATATTGGGCGTCACCAGCAGCCTGCCGCCGACATCGGCGACGCCGTCCACCTGCTGGGCGGTCAGCACGGTGCCCGCGCCGCACAGGCAGCGGTCGCCGAACGTCTTGCTCAATATCTCGATGCTCTTGAAAGCATCGGGCGAATTCAGCGGCACCTCGATGGCGCGGAACCCCGCGCCATAGAGCGCCGCGGCCACGCCTTCGATCCGCTGCGGGGTGATGCCGCGCAGGATGGCGACCAGGGGCAGTTCGGCCAGAAGCGTATCGGGATTCATCAGCGCCATCCGTTGAGGGTCATCGCCGCCTGGATATGCACCAGCCCCGCCAGCGCGGCGGCGTCGCCATCCAGTACGGCGCTTTGGACAGCATAGGGCACCAGGGCGCGGTCATAAAGCGCCGCCAGCGCGGGGGTGCAGACCATCCGCACCGTGCCCGACAAGTCCAGCAGCGCCACCGCCGAGGCGGCGTCCTTGCCCAGCACCAGCGCCGACAGCCAGGAGGCCGCGTCCGCCTTGGGCATCACGCCGGTCACGGCGCGGGCGCGGGCGCTGAACAGAAGATGCAGCAGATCGGCCTTTTGGTTGCGGCGGGCAAAGTCCAGGCCCTGCGCGAAGGCTTCGCTGTCCGCCGCGACGGGACCGGAGTCGCGCGCCAGCACGCTGTGGCGGGACAGGACCTCGAACAGCTCGCCCGACGGCGCACTGAGAAACTGCGCGACCGCGCCGTCTTCCACCACCACCCATTTGGTATGGGTGCCGGGCATGCAAAACACATGGCGGCCCCGGCCCAGTTCCGGCTGCAGGCGCAGCGCCCCCAGAATCTGCACCTCCTCGCCGCGCATCACATCGGGGGCGCCGGTGGGGGCGGTGCAGGACAGGCCGGGCACGATGGCGATGGAACGGCCGTCATGCGCGAAACGCAGCGCCGCGCCCGCAAGCGCCTCGGCATGGGCGGGGCAATGCAGATACGGCACCTCGCGCCAGCCGATGGTGGAACCGACCATGCCGCCCAGCACGGCGGGCAGCTTGCCGTGCGCCGCGTCCCAGGCCGCGACGGCGGCGGCAAAGCGATCGGCGTGGCCCGGCACGGCGGCGCCCCCGGCTTCAGCCCGCGCCAACACGTTGCCATCCGTATCGCACAGATAAAGCCTGAGCCGGGTGGTGCCCCAGTCACCGGCAATGAAAGCTGCCTTGGTCATGACCGGTTTTCTATACGCCGCTGCCCGCCGTGTCGAATGACGGAACCCGGCTCCCGCCCGGCCGTTCTGGGGGGATGCTGCTGGAAGACATCAAGCGCGCCGCCGAACGGATGACGGGCCTCTCCCGCCCCTCCATTCACGCAGCGCAGGCCCTGGTGCGGGCGCGCAAGGCCCATGCCCATGTCTTCCGGGATGACGGCCTGACGCCCAATCATCCCTGCTGGCCACTGATCCACTATCGCGGCGTGGTGAAGCTGGACAAGGCCTTCGATCCGGCCGCCATTTTCGAGGTGCTGTTCGACCGCCATGGCTGGCGCGACGGCTGGCGGGACGGGATTTATGACTTTCTCCACTACCATTCGCGGACCCATGAAGTGTTGGGCATCGCGCGGGGCATCGCCACCGTGCGGTTCGGCGGCGCGCGCGGCCGCAATATCGCGCTCAAGGCCGGGGATGTCATCATTCAGCCCGCGGGTACCGGCCATCAACGCATCGCCGCCTCGCCGGACCTGCTGGTGGTGGGCGCCTATTCGGCGGGCAGCCCGTATGACGAGTTGCACGCCACCAAAGGCGATCACGACCGGGCGCTGGCCGCCATCGCGCGTGTCCGTCCGCCCCGCACCGATCCGGTCCATGGCCGGAACGGGCCGTTGAAACAGGTTTGGCGCTGAATGTTCATCGGCACTGCCGGCTGGAACATCCCGGCCCGCCATGCGGCCGGTTTCCCGCGCCAAGGCAGCCATCTGGAGCGCTATGCCGCCCGCCTCAACGCCGCCGAGATCAACAGTTCCTTCTACCGGCCACATCGCCGCGCCACGTATGAACGCTGGGCCGCCGCCGTTCCGGCAGCGTTCCGCTTTTCGGTCAAGCTGCCGCGCGCGATCACCCAGGACAGGCGGCTGCGCGATTGCGAGGACTGTCTTGCCCGTTTCCTGGATGAGGTTTCCGGTCTGGGGTGCAAGCTGGGCGTGCTGCTGGCGCAACTGCCGCCCAGCCTGGCCTATGACGCCGATGTCGCCGCGCGCTTCTTTCAGAACCTGGCCGGGCGGACGGCGGCCGGCATCGCCTGCGAGCCGCGCCATGCCAGCTGGTTCACGCCCCAGGCGGACCGCGCCCTGGCGGACTTGAAAATCATGCGGGTGGCGGCCGATCCACCGCGCGCGCCCACCGATGGCGCGCCCGGAGGATGGACAGCCTGCGCCTATTGGCGGCTGCATGGCAGTCCCAAAATCTATTATTCGGAGTACGAAGACAGCCGCCTGCAAGCGGTGGCGAAACAGTTGCGGCCCGGCGACTGGTGCATTTTCGACAATACCGCCGCCTTCGCCGCGCTGGGCAATGCGCGGACGCTGCAAACCATGACCGGATCCGATCAGCCGCGGCGCAGCGGTGGCGTATCCAGGTCGCGCATCTGCACCGGCATTCCGGACGGCTCGTAATTCACACGGCCATGCACCGCGGGCGGCCGGGCCAATATCTCTTCATAGAAGTCCCGGTCACGGCCCATCACCCGGATGGTCACCAGCGTGCCGCCCCGCTTCACACCCTCGGCATAGCGGCCCGCGTCATTCTCACTAACACCGGCCTCGATCAGAGCGCCGACCACACCGCCCGCCGCGCCGCCGGCGACCGCGCCCGCCACGGCGCTGGCCAGCCAGCCCGCCGCCACCACCGCGCCGATGCCCGGCAGCACAAAAGCGCCCAGCCCGGCGGCCAGGCCCGCCGCGCCGCCCAGCGCGGCGCCGATCCCCGCCGCCCGGTTCACCGCCGCACCGCGATCGTCGCGGCCGTCACGGTCGCGGTCCATGCCGTCATCGGCATTTTCCAGGTCATGATTGACCATCGCCAGGCTGCGGTCGCGGGACGGCGCGATGATGCCGATGTCATCCTCGGGCAATCCGGCGGCCTTGAGTTCATCCACCACGGCGCGGGCGGCCGCGCCATCCGGATAAAGACGGGACAGCGTTATCATCATCACAGGCTCCTGTTGAAAGTCGGCAGTGGCGCGTCCCGTCAACGCGCCCGCCGAGCGGCCGTTCCCATCGGACCTTCCGGGGCCTTCCGGGATGGAACCGTTTTGTTTCCAGCCGGTTGTCGGCACGTGACCCTTCACGCGGAGGACGATGGCATCATGGCCCGCAAATATTCCAAGGCGGCTTCCCGGAAAGTCGGAAAGGCCCTGCATGAGCGCAAGAAAGGCACGCTGCGCAGCGGGCCCGGCGGCAAGGGCGGCAAGGTGACGAGCCGCAAGCAGGCCATCGCCATCGGCCTGTCGGAAGCCCGCGCCGAGGGCAAGAAGGTCCCCCGGAAGGCCGCCAAGAAGAAGGCCACCAAGAAGAAAACGGCCAAGAAGACGGCGTCGAAAAAGAAATCCTGACGCGGCCTATTTGCCCGGCGGCACCAGCCCGCGATGTTCCAGCATCGGGCGGATGTCCGGGTCACGGCCGTAAAAGGCGCGGAACATCGGGGCGTAATCCAGCGTGTGCCCCTTGCTGAGGATCAGGTCACGGAACCGCTGGCCGTTGGCGCGGGTCAGCCCGCCATGCCGGGTGAACCAGTCATAGGCGCTGGTGTCCAGCATCACCGTCCACTGATAGGCGTAATAGGCGCTGGCATAGCCGTTGGCCCAGATATGCAGGAAATAGCTGGAGCGGTAGCGCGGCGGCACATTGGCGAAGTCGGTATGGGTATCGGCCAGCGCCTTGGCCTCGAACCTGTCCACATCCTGCGCCGGCGTTCCGGCGGGCAGCATGTGCCATTGCAGGTCCAGTTCCGACGCCGCCAGCAGTTCGCCCAGCGCATAGCCCTGACCCCAGGTCTGGGATTTCTTCAGCCGGTCGACCAGTGCCGGAGGGATCACCGCGCCGGTCTTGTTATGAACGGCATAGTTGCGCAGCACCTCCGGATACAGCGCCCAATGCTCGTTGAACTGGGAGGGGAATTCGACAAAGTCGCGCGCCACATTGGTCCCCGACAGGCTGGGATAGATCTGATTGGCGAACAGGCCGTGCAGGGCATGGCCGAATTCGTGGAACAGGGTGGTGACGTCGTCGAAGCTGATCAGGGCGGGCTGGCCCGGGGCGGGTTTGGTGAAGTTGGCCACGTTGTAGACCACCGGCCGGGTGCCCAGCAGCCGCGACTGGCCCACGAAATTGCTCATCCAGGCGCCGCCGGTCTTGTTGTCGCGCTTGAAGAGGTCGAAATAGACCAGACCCAACGCCCGGCCGTCATGGTCGAACACCTCGTAGACCGTCATGTCGGGATGATAGACGGGCAGATCGGTGCGTTGCTTGAAGGTGATGCCGTAAAGCCGGGTGGCGGCATGGAGCACGCCATCCTTCAGCACCCGGTTCAGTTCGAAATAGGGCCGCAGCTGTTCCTCATCCAGGTCATAGCGGTCCTTGCGGACCCGTTCGGCATAGCGCTGCCAGTCCCAGGGCTTGAGGTCGAACCGCTTGGGCTCGCGGTCGATGGCCTGCTGGATCAGCCTGGCCTCCTCGGCCGCCTTGGCGGCAGTAGCGGGCACCAGCCGTCCGATGAAAGCCTTCACCGCCTGCGGGGTTTGCGCCATCTGGTCGTACAGGACGTAAGACGCATAGTTGGGATAGCCCAGCAGCTTTGCCTTGTCCGCCCGCAGCACCGCCAATTGCCGGATGATGGCGCGGGTATCGTTGCCGTCGCCCTTTTCCGCCCGCGTCCAGCTCAGGCGATAGAGTTTCTCGCGTGTGGCGCGGTTGGCCAGCGAGGTCAGCAAGGGCTGCTGGGTGGTGTTCTGCAGCGGAATCACGAACTTGCCCTTCAGGCCCCGCGCCTTGCCCGCTTCCGCCGCCGCCGCGATCTCGGCCTCCGGCAGGCCCGCCAGCTCGCTCCGGTTGTCCACCACCAGAGCCGCCGCCTTGGCCGCCGCCACCAGCTTCTGCTGGAAGCTGGTTTCCAGGGTGGCCATCCGGCGGTTGATCGCTTTCAGCCGGGTCTTGTCGGACTCCGACAGGTTGGCGCCCGCATGGACGAAATCGCGATAGACGATCTTCAGAAGCTGGCGCGCTTCGGGGTCCAGTTTGAGCGTGGCCTGCCGGTCGTGCAGCGCCTTGATCCGCGCGAACAGGCGGGGATCGAGCTTGATGGCGTCTTCATGCGCCGCCAGCCTGGGCGCGAAGTCCGTCTGGATCTTGTCCAGCGCCGGATTGGTGTTGGCCTGCACCACCGCGAAGAAGACATTGCCCACCCGGTCCAGCAGGCGTCCGGCCCGCTCCATCGCCGCGATGGTGTTTTCAAATGTGGGCGCGGCCTTGTTGCCGGCGATGGCCGCGATCTCGGCCAGATGCTGGCGTATCCCCTCGTCCAGCGCGGGCCGGTAATCGCCATCCTTGATGCGGTCGAAGCGCGGCGCCTGATAAGGCAGCGTGCTGGGCGCGGCGAAGGGATTGGAGGACGGCAGCGCGGCAAAAGCAGGGGAAAAAGCCGAACCGGCGCAAAGACCGGCGCACAAACCGGCCGCCGCCAGCAATCCCGAACGCACTGTCATCGCCATCTCCGCCTTGTGTGGCGGCGATAGTAGCGGGGAAACGCGATCAGGCCAGCACTCAGCCGCCGCCGGCCTGGATCGCCGCGGTGGCGACGGTGACGCTTTCGCGGATGCCCTGGCTCTTCTTGCCCAGGGTCAGGACCGTCTGCACCCCCGGCGCGAACTCGCCCGGCAGGGCGGCGCGGATGCCGGTGACCTGGCCCACATCGATGGTGACGGTGCCGCCATCGGGGCGGGTCACGCGGATGGTGTCGCCGCCCGCATCCGCCAGATGCAGACTATGGCGTGAACCATGGGGATCGAGCACGCGGGTGATGCCGCCGACATAGGCGCGGGTTTCGGCGGGCAGGCGGCCGCCATGGACGCGCTGGCTGTCCACGCGGCCCGGCCCGGCATTATAGGCGGCGAACATCTGCGGATAGCCATAGCGCTTGTGCAGCCAGCGCAGATAAGCCGTGCCCGCCAGGATATTGTCGCGGGCGTCGAAGGGATTGCCGCCCAGCCCGTGCTCGGCGCGCATCTCGGCATAGGTATCCGGCATGACCTGCATCAGGCCGATGGCGCCCGCGCGGCTGACGATGGGCTGGCCTTCGCCCAGCATGGTGCGGCCGCCGCTTTCGCGGGCCATCACGGCGCGGATCCAGGGCTTGGGCACCTTGAAGCGTTGGGACGCCTCGGTGACATGGTCGTCCCAGCGGTCCAGCAGCTGGCGCGGCGTCAGGGCGGCTTCCCTATCAAAGACCGATGGGGTGGCCAGTGACGACGTCATGCGCACCGGCGCGGCACGCGGCGGACGCACCGCCTCTTGCCGGAATGTCTGTTGGCTGGCGTTCTGCGCCGCCAGCGCCCCGGCGACCAGCAGACCGCCCAGCATCAGGACGCGCAGGAAGCCGCGCGCGGGCATATCGGCGGCGGCGGATCGGGACTCGGACACAAGCGCGGTGTCGGGTGTCAGTAAGGTCTGTTTCATTGTGCCGGGTATCGGGACGCTCAAGAAGAAATCCGGACCCAACGGTCCAGATTTCGGATGCAGGCCCCTGCCTGGGCGCGGGGAGTAAAAGCACAGTGCGGCGATTTCAAGACATCGCCCGCGGAACAAAAGTTCCTGCAAAATCCTGCGCTTGCGGTGGCGCGCTTGAAAGCTGCGCGCAAAAGCCCACCTTGACCGCATGATTCCGCTTTCGGTTCTCGATCTGTCTCCCATCAAGCAGGGCAGCGACGCGCGCGCCGCCTTGCAGGAAAGTCTGGAGCTGGCGCGCCATGTGGAGGCGCTGGGCTATCGCCGTTACTGGCTGGCCGAGCATCACAACATGCCGGGCATCGCCAGCGCCGCGACGGCGGTGGCCATCGCCCATGTCGCGGGCGGCACCCGCACCATCCGTGTCGGCGCGGGCGGCATCATGCTGCCCAATCATGCGCCGCTGGTGGTGGCCGAGCAGTTCGGCACCCTGGCCTCGCTGTTCCCCGACCGCATCGACCTGGGCGTGGGCCGTGCCCCCGGCACCGATCCGCGTACCGCGCTGGCTCTGCGCCGCACCGGCAACGCGGAAAATTTCCCGCAGGACGTGCAGGCGCTGCTGGCCTATCTCGACGATCCCGCGCCGGACCAGGCGGTGCGCGCCATTCCGGGCGCGGGCACGAAGGTGCCGGTGTGGATTCTGGGATCGAGTCACTTCGGCGCGCAGCTCGCCGCTGCGCTGGGGCTGCCCTATGCTTTCGCCTCGCACTTCGCGCCCGACGACCTCACCGTCGCGGTCCAGCTTTACCGCCAGCAGTTCCGGCCCTCGCGCTGGCTGCAGACGCCGTATGTGATGCTGGGGCTGAACGCCTGCCTGGCCGACAGCGACGAGGAAGCCCGGCTGCTGTTCACCTCGGTGCAGCAGGCGGTGGTGAACTTGCGAACCGGCCGGCCCGGTCCACTGCCGCCACCGCTGCCCGGCTATGAGGATCGTCTGGAGCCGCGCCAGGCGGCGACGGTCAGCCATGTGCTGCGCTGCGCCATCGTGGGGGACCCCGCCCGCGCCGCCGCCGCGCTGTCGGATTTCATCGCGGCGCACCGGCCGGATGAACTGATGGTAACCAGCCAGATCTTCGATGCTGCGGCGCGGCGCAAATCTTATGGCATACTGGCGGACCTCCACGCGCCGGGCGGCTGACCGTCGCGACAGAAAGGGACCTTGCGCCGCTGGCTCCTCCGCCCCCCCGCTGCTAGGGTGCGCCCGCTCAAACCCTCGCTAAGAAGGGTTCGGGAGGAGCGTCAATGCAAACAGCCAATCCGGCCTGTCCGCTGCGCGGGCGGCCGTCACAGGACTTGTCCTAAGCCCTGTCACCGGCCCTGCCCCGGCGCGCGCCGTCCACTGATTTCACCTGCCCCTGATTCACTTGAAGGAGTTCACTCGTGACATTCAAATTCGGAATGCTGGCGCTTGTGGCGGGGCTCATCGCGGCCCCCGCCTTCGCCGCGGACTATCAGACCAACCTCGGCCCCATGCCGCTGGACGACGAGACCAAGACGGTGATCGGCGGGCGCGGCGAAGTCACCGCCACCACCGACGGCAACACCCTGACCGTGAAGGGCACCTTCCGCGACATGCCGTCCAGCGCCACCGAAGCCTCCATTCATACCAGCCCCGTGGCGGGCGTGCCGGGCGCGCAGATATTCACCCTGGACGTGACCAAGGCCAGCAGCGGCACCATCTCCGGCACCATCAAGCTGACCGGCGCGCAGGCGCAGGCGCTGCGGACCGGCAAGCTGTATGTGCAGATCAACAGCGAGAAGGCGCCCGACGAATATCCCTGGGGCCCCAAGGGCACCCTGTGGGGCTGGCTGTTCCCCAAATACACCTATGCCGGGCCGGGCGTGCCGCAGCAGGACCACTGGTTCCTGCCGCAGTATGACGTGCCGTCGCGCTGATCACACCCATTCGTCGAGGACTGAACAAGATGCGTAAGAAAACAGGTTTGCTCGTTACGGCAGCCACCCTGGCCGGCATCGGCCTGTGGGGCGCCAGCGCCGTCGGCCAGAACGCGGCCGGACCCTTCACCCAGGCGCAGGTGGATGCGGGCCATCAGGCCTATGCCGACGCCTGCGCCATGTGCCACCTGCCGGACCTGGCGGGCACCAACGACGCCCCGGCCCTGGCGGGCAGCGCCTTCATGGGCGCCTGGAAGAACCGCAGCACCGCGCAGCTCTACAGCAAGATCGCCGCCACCATGCCGGCGGGCGCGGGCGGCAGCCTGAGCCAGAAGCAGTATACCGACATCGTCAGCTATATCCTGGCGGTGAACGGCGCCAAGGCGGGCACCACCGCTTTCACGCCCACCACGGCGGTGACCATCGCCTCGGTCGCCACCGGCAAGGTGACGCTGATAGCGGCCCCGAAGCCCGCCGCAGGCAATACGGGCGCCACCGCCCAGACGGCGGGCCGCCAGGAATCCGCTCCGGCCAACGGACCGGGCGACGGGAACGCGCAGCCGCAGGGCAGCCTGTTCGCCCGCGCCATGGCCGGCGCGCGCATTCCCGATCCGGGCCGCTTCACCGTCTCCACCAAGCCGGGTCTGACGGTGGAGGGCAACATCCAGAACTACACGCCCGTGACCGACGAGATGCTGCGCAATCCGCCGGACGGCGAATGGCTGATGTACCGGCGCAACTATCAGGGCTGGAGCTACAGCCCGCTGGACCAGATCACGCCGGAGAACGTCAAGTCGCTGCAGCTCAAATGGATGTGGTCGCTGCCGGAGAACGGCACGCTGGAGATCACGCCGCTGGTGCATGACGGCATTCTCTATGTCTGGGGCACCGGCAACACCGTGCAGGCGCTGGACGCCAAGACCGGCGAACTGCTGTGGGAAAACCGCCTGGGCCCGCCGCCGCGCCAGCCCGGCCCCGGCCCGTCCACCGAAGAGACGCGCGCCATGGGCCTGTGGGGCACCAACATCTATGTCAACACGCCCCAGGGCTATGTCTATGCCCTGGACGCGCGCACCGGCAAGCAAGTGTGGAAGACCCACATCACCGACGAAAAGCCGATCCCCAACGGCAATGGCGCCATGTTCGGCGGTTCGACCGGCGGCGTGATCATCATCAACGGCCGCGTGCTGGTCGGCATGACCAATTGCGGCCGCAAGGGTGACGACAATCACTGCTATATCAGCGCCTATGACGCCAAGACCGGCAAGCGCGACTGGATCTTCCGCACCGTCGCGCTGACCGGCGAAAAGGGCGGCAACACCTGGGGCGGCCTGCCGGACAATGAGCGCAAGGGCGGCGAGACCTGGATCGCCGGCACCTACGATCCGTCCAGCAACACCACCTATTGGGGCACCGCCCAGGCCAAGCCCTGGCGGCGCGACCTGCGCGGTTCCGGTGACGGCGCGACGGACTATGCCAACTCCACCGTCGCCCTGGACGCAGACACCGGCAAGCTGAAATGGGCCTACAACCACGCGCCGGGCGAATCGCTCGACCTGGACGAGGTATTCGAGCGCGTGCTGGTGGATCACGGGGGCGAGAAGTCGCTGCTGACCATCGGCAAGGCGGGCATCCTGTGGAAGCTGGACCGCACCACCGGCAAGTTCCTGGGCGCCAAGCAGACGGTGTTCCAGAACGTCTATGCGGGCTTCGACGAGAAGACCGGCAAGGTGGTCTATCGCCAGGACATCAAGGACCAGAAGGTGGACCAGTGGCTGTCGTCCTGCCCCGGCCCGCAGGGCGGCCATGACTGGCAGGCCACCAGCTATCACCAGCCCAGCGACGCGCTGATCATTCCCTTGTCGCAGAGCTGCGTGTTCATGCTGGGCAACGGCTCGCAGACCTACTTCGAGATGCCGGGCACCGACGGCAATAACGGCCGCCTGTCCGCCTATCGGGCCAGGGATCTGAAGCCGCTCTGGTCGTTCCAGCAGCGGTCGCCCTTCCTGACGGGCGTGGTCTCCACCAAGGGCAACCTGGCCTTTGTCGGCGACTTCGACCGCGTCTTCCGCGCGGTGGACACCCGCAACGGCAAGACGCTGTGGACCACCCGCCTGGGCACCACGGTGCAGGGCTATCCGATCAGCTTCATGGTCGGCGGCAAGCAGTATATCGCCGTCACCACCGGCCTGGGCGGCGGCAGCCCGCAGCTCAAGCCGAGCACGCTGCTGCGCGAGGTCAAGCGCCCGCCCAACGGCTACAACCTGTTTGTCTTCGGTCTGCCGGACTGAACGGACAGATAAAGCGACGCCGGAACCGGGGGCGCCGCGCGAGCGGCGCCCCTATTCTTTTGATTTCACTGGTTTTTTCAGGTTTCCTGGAGGCGCGCTTGACGTCGCGGGGGCGGCCATAGCAAGCAGTGCCCGTCAAATAAGGGGGTTCTTCGTGCTGCGCTTCTTCCAGGCCCTGATGCCGCGCGAAGACAAGTTCTTCGGTCTTTTCAACAACCATGCCCGTACCCTGGTGGACGGGGCCGTGGCGCTGCGCGACATGCTGGAAGGCGGCCCCGGCGTCACCACCGCCTGCGCCCGCGTCGTCGCCCATGAGAATCAGGCCGACGACATCGCCCGCGAGGTACTTCTCAGCGTGCGCCGCTCCTTCATCACCCCCTTCGACCGGGGCGACATCAAGGAACTGATCGGCCAGCTCGACGACGCCATCGACCAGATGCAGAAGACCGCCAAGGCGATCACCCTGTTCGAGGTCAGCAGCTTCGAGCTGCACATGCGCCAGATGGCCGACATCATCCTGCGCTGCGCCGAGCTGACGGTGGAGGCGGTGGCCCTGCTGGAATCGCTGCGCGACAATGTGGGCCGCATCAACGCCATCACCGAGGAGATCACCCGCCTGGAGGAACAGGCCGACGAACTCAACGACCAGGGCATCAAGGCCCTGTTCCTCAAGCACCGGGGCGGCGACGCCATGGGCTTCATCGTCGGCAACGAGATCTATGATCATCTGGAAAAAGTGGTGGACCGCTTCGAGGATGTCGCCAATCGCATCAGCGGCATCGTCATCGAGCAGGTCTGACCCCTCATGACGCTGATCATCATCCTGATCGCCGTCGCGCTGATCTTCGACTTCCTCAACGGGCTGCATGACGCGGCCAATTCCATCGCCACCATCGTCTCCACCCGCGTGCTGGCGCCGCGCTACGCGGTGGCCTGGGCGGCCTTCTTCAACTTCATCGCCTTCACCATCTTCGGCCTGCATGTGGCCAACACCATCGGCACCGGCATCGTGGCGCCCAGCATCATCTCCGACCAGGTGATCTTCGGGGCGCTAATGGGCGCCATCGTCTGGAATGTGGTGACCTGGCTGGCGGGCATCCCCTCCTCCTCCTCGCACGCCCTGATCGGCGGGCTGGTGGGCGCGGGCGTCTGCAAGGCCGGTTTCGACGCCGTGGTGTGGCAGGGGCTGGGCAAGACCGTCGCCGCCATCGTGCTGTCGCCCGCCACCGGCTTCGTGCTGGCGCTGGCGCTGGTGCTGTTCGTCTCCTGGACCTTCCTCAAGGCGTCGCCCTACAAGACCGACAAGCTGTTCCGTCATGTCCAGTTCCTGTCGGCCAGCGCCTACAGCCTGGGCCATGGCGGCAACGATGCCCAAAAAACCATGGGCATCATCGCCGCCCTGCTGTT
>CALDFO010000235.1 GCA_937942205.1 uncultured Alphaproteobacteria bacterium | reverse complement strand
CGGCGGCGTATCTCCGCTCTAGAAATCCGGCAAGCTGTTGGCCTGGGCCAGCGGCTGGAGACGCAGGACGCCGGCCGCCGCGTCCGCCGCGGCGCGCGCCTCCACGGGAGGCATCTGCTGCCGCAGGAAGGCGGCGCGTTCCTGCGACGGCGCGTCGCCCGCCAATCCCGCCACGCCATACCATTTCAGCGCCTGCCTGAGGTCCTGCGGCACGCCCAGCCCGCGTTCATGCAGGACCGCCAGATCGAAGGCGGAATCGACATAGCCGCGCTCGGCGGCCCGCAGGAACCATTCCGCCGCCCGCGCCTCGTCCCTGGCCGTGCCGTCGCCATGGGCATAGGCGATGGCCAGGTTGTGCATCGCCTTGACATTGCCCTGGGCAGCGGCCCGCGCGAACCAGCCAAAGGCCTGCACCGGATCGGCGGCCACGCCATCGCCATGGGCGTACAGCGCCCCCAGCAGATATTGCGCCACCGGCTGGCCCGCCAGCGCCGCCGGGCGCAGCCAGCGCGCGGCCGTGACGGGATCGGCGGGCAGGCCCTCGCCCCGCAGATACGCCAGCGCCAGCCTGGCCTGGGCGCCCGCATCGCCGGAGTCCGCCAGCGCCGTCAGCCGTGCCAGCGGTGCGGCGGCGACGCGGCGCGCGGTGACGCCGCTGCCGCCATCGGCCTGGGTGGCGCGCGCCGGATCGCCCAGCATCAGCCCGGCGCAGAGAAACAGCGCCACAAGCGACAGGCCGGCCATCGCCAGCCAGCGCATACGCCCATCCTTCCGCGGCGGAGGCGCCTCGTCCGGCACGACCTGGACCTTGCCGCGCGCCTGCTGCAACAGCGCGGCCATCTCCTCCTTGGTGGGCATGACCAGCGGCAGCGCGGGCAGAACCGGGTGCGCCGCCTGAGGCGCGGCTGCTTCCGCCTCGCTTTCTCCAGGGATTTCATCCCGTGGCTCCGGCAATGCGGGCTGCGCCATGGCTGGCGTCGCCTCCATCACCTCACGCGGCTGCCTCCGGCGTTCCAGCGGCACGCCCAGCGCGTTCAAACGGTCTTCCATCAGCCCCAGCGCACGGGCCTGCTCGCGGGCGTTCGCCTCCACCCGGGCCTCCAGAGCATTGAGGGCGCGTTCAAAGACCCTAAGGCGGCGCTCCAGCCAAGCGTCGGGTGTGGAAACGGCGGGCTCGGGCGTTGTCTCCGCCTTAGGGGTTTCTTCGGGGGTTTCTTCGGGGATTTCTTCAAGGGCGCCGGTTTGCCGCGCGCACGGCACCTCCAGCGCCGCCATCAGCGCGGCGCGCCCCGGAAAATGCGCGCGGAAGACATCGCGCGCCACGCCCGCCTCGGCACAGAGCCGGGTGATGGAGAACCTGTCCTCGCCCCGCGCCAGCAGCGCGCGGGCCGCGTCCACAAGTCTTGTCCTGCTGTCGGACGATGTTGCGTCCTGTTCCATGACCACCCCAGCCTTGCCCCAGCCTTGCCTTGAACCCGACACTAGCCCCCGGCGCGTTACCATCCCGGTTCCGCAATCGCGGCAATTCAAAATGAATTTGCGGCGAATGTCTGACGCGGGGCGCGTCAGAAGTTCGCCCAGACCGACAGGACCAGACCCCGTTCATCCAGGGCGTTCCGCCCGGCGGGCGAGAAGAAAGCCCCGGACTGGAGGGAAAAGCTGGGCGAGACTTTCCACACGGCGGAGAACTGGATCTTGTGGATGCGGAACGGCTGGTAGGGCGGACGCGCCGGACCGCTGATCAGGTTGAAACTTTGCGCCATCGCCATCCAGTCCGGCGACAGCCACAGCCCGGCGGTGAGGTCCAGCGGGGCCTGGCTGGGCCGTGGATGCGACAGCCAGCGATACCCCAGTTCCGCATTGACGAAGCCGTCGCGCTCGAAGGCCCGGAAACCCGCGCCGTACAACAGCCGGATGCCGCCATCCTGCCCGCCCGCGGCGGCGTTGGACGACACCGCGAAGTTGAAGGCCCCCGCCGTGCGCGCGGTGCCTTCCAGCGACAGCACATCGTCATCGGCCAGCAGGCCCAGTCCGCGCACCAGCCGGTAGCGCGCGCCGGCCTCGAAGGCAGTGTCCACCGCCGTCACCAGCGGGCCGCCACTGTCCCGGATGCGGGCATGGGCGGTTTCGGTCCGCAGCAGCAGCGTCAGCTCGTCATTCCAGCCATAGGTGATGTCGGTCTGGAGCAGCAGACGCTGGAACAGTTTGGGCACGACAGCGCGGCCGTGGCCGTCATAGCCATATTGCGCGTCGCTGGAGATGACGCCGCCGATCACCTGCCATTGGCCGGCGGCTTGTGTCCATGCCGCGCCGTTCGCCGGGAGAGGCAGGAGCAACAGACAGGCCAGCAGCCCTTTCATGGGTTATTTGGACGGCGTCAGGCCGTGCATGGTCTTTTCCCAGAAGAAGGGCCGGGTGACGAGTTGCCAGGCGCCGCGATAGCCCGCCGCCGATACCAGGCCCCAATAGGCGATCACCGTCAGCCCATAGGGCGCCAACGCGTCCCAGCCCTGGCGGCGCGGCGCCAGCACCGCCATGTAGGTCAAAAGCACATTGCTGACGAACAGGCCCGCGCCCGGCACCGCCATGCCCGGCCCACCGCCCGTCCCGGCCTGCAGGAGGAACGCCCCGGCCAGCGCGAGCCAGAGGAGCGGATTGGCCAGCGCGAAGATCACCCCGCCACCGATGAAAAGCTGGAAAGCGATGAAGCCGGACAGGCCGGTGCGCCGCAACAGCGCCACCGGATCGCGCATATGCACCAGCCAAGTCTGCATATAGCCCTTGAGCCAGCGCGACCGCTGGCGCAGCCACACGCCCAGCGCGGCGGGGGCTTCCTCATGCGTGGCCGAATCCAGCATGGACACGCGATAGCCCAACTGCGACAGACGGATGCCGATATCGGCGTCCTCGGTCACATTGAACGCGTCCCAGCCGCCGATATCGCGCAGGACGGCGGTGCGGAAATGGTTGGAGGTGCCGCCCAGCGGCATGGGCACGCCGATGCGGTCCAGCCCCGGCAGCAGCGCCCCGAACCACAGGTCATAATCCAGGGCGAACATCCGGGTCAGCCAGTTCTGGTCGGCATTATGAATGGACAGGCGCGCCTGCAGGCAGGCGGTGTTGCGCGGGCTGGCGCGGAACAGCGCCACCGCCTTCAGCAACTGATCCGGCTCGGGCCGGTCCTCGGCGTCATAGATGACCAGATACTCGCCCCGCGCGAAGGCCAGCGCATAGTTGGCCGCCTTGGGCTTGGTGCGCGGTCCGCCCGGCGGTACGCGAACGATGTCGAACCCGGTGTCGGCGCGCACCAGCTCGGCCGCCGCGATGGTTTCGGCGTCGTCCGCCTCCACCACCAGTTTGAGATCGAGCAGCGCGGGCGGATAGTCCAGCGCCTTGAGGCTGCGCGCCAGTTCCGGCACCTAAGTATTATCAATGCAAACGCATCTTCGCGCGTGCGGAAACCACGCCTCAGCGAACCCGCGCCACCGCGCGCTTCCAACCTGTATACAGTTTGTCGCGCGCCGCTTTTTTCAGGACCGGCGTGAAACGGCGATCGAGCGCCCAATGCCGCGCGATATCCTTTTCATCCCGGAAAAGTCCCGCGCCCAATCCGGCCAGATAGGCCACACCCAATGCTGTGGTTTCCGTCACCCTGGGACGTTCCACCGCAAGACCGGTGAGATCGGCCAGGCGCTGGCAGAACCAGTCGTTGGCGACCATGCCGCCATCCACCTTCAGGGCGCGCAGGCGCTTGAGGTTCAGGGACTTGCGCGACGCCACATCGCGCGTCATCGCCTCCAGCAAATCGCGCGTCTGGTAGCAGACCGCATCCAGCGCCGCCCGGACGATCTCGTCGCGGCCGATGTCGCGCGTCAATCCCAGGATGGCGCCGCGCGCCTGCGGATCCCAATAGGGCGCGCCCAGGCCGGTGAAGGCGGGCACGAAATAAAGCCCCTCCGCCGGCCGGGCGCGCTTGGCCAGCGCCTCGCTGTCGGGCGCGCTGGGCAGAATTTGCAAGCCGTCACGCAGCCATTGCACCACCGCGCCGGCGATGAAGATGCTGCCCTCGATGGCGTACTGTTTCTGCGCCAGGGCAGTCGCCAGCAGCCGGTTCCGGGAGCGCGGCGCCTTATCCCCGGTATTCACCAGCGCGAAACAGCCGGTGCCATAGGTGGCCTTCACGTCACCGGGCGCAAAACAGGCCTGGCCGAAACTGGCGGCCTGCTGGTCGCCCGCCACCCCCAGGATGGGAATGGGCGCGCCCAGCAGCATGGGATCACAGCGGCCGAAATCGCCGCGGCTCTCGCGCACATCCGGCAGGATGGCCCGCGGCACGCCGAACAATCTGAGCAGTTCGCCGTCCCAGTCGCGGGTCTTGAGATTCCACAACAGGGTGCGCGACGCATTGGTGACGTCGGTGGCGTGGACCTTGCCGCGGGTGAGATTCCAGATCAGCCAGGTGTCGATGGTGCCGAAAGCCAGATCGCGGCCCTTGAAGAGGCCGCTCCGGTCCTTCACATTCTTCAGCAGCCATTCCAGCTTGGTGGCCGAGAAATAGGGATCGAGCAGAAGTCCGGTCTTGCCCGTGATCCAGGGCTCCAGGCCGCGTTTCTTCAGCGCCGCGCAGCGCGCCGCACCGCGCCGGTCCTGCCAGACGATGGCGTTGTGCAGCGGCGCGCCGGTCTGGCGGTCCCATATCAGCGAGGTTTCGCGCTGGTTGGTGATCCCGATGGCGGCGACCTCGGCGGCATCGATCCCGCGCAGCACCGCGCGGCAGCAGGCCAGCGCCGCCTGCCATATCTCGGCGGCGTCATGCTCCACCCAGCCATTGGCGGGGTAGATCTGCCGCAAGGGGATGGCATGGCTGCGCACCGGCCGGGCGGCGGCGTCGAACAGGATGGCGCGGGTGGAGGTGGTGCCCTGGTCGATCGCCAGAAGCCGGGTCCTGGCGTGGGACGGCGGCCGCTCTTTCATGTGCCCGGATGTCATGGGCCAAGGGCACACGATCCGGGCGCGGCGCGCAAGACACTTAATCGGCTGTTAATGGTCCTTCTGCTAGGGAAGACCGTCAAAGGCCGCAAAAGCGGCCGGGGCTGCAGAAAGCATGGGGTACACCGTGGGGCTGACCGCACACGATATGAGCGACATGGGCCGGCTGGCGCAGCTGGCCATGAACCCGCATTCCGGCGCCACCCGCGAGGAAATCTATCTCGCCGTCGCCTCCCTCTACCGCATCCAGGGCACCGGACTGAACAACCGCGAGCGCGACCTGATGCGCGAAATCCTGCGCCGCCTGACCCGCGATGTGGAAATGGCGATCCGCATCGCCCTCGCCCAGCGCCTGTCGGAAGACACCGACGCGCCGCACGACCTGATCCTGCTGCTGGTGGACGATTCCATCGAGGTCGCCCGCCCCCTGATCATCAATTCGCCGCTACTGACGGAATCCGATGTGCTCAGGCTGATCGCCGAAGCGGGCCTGGGCCACCAGGAAGCGGCGGCGCGCCGCCCCCATATCGGCATTCCCGTCACCGACGCGCTGGCCCGGTCCGACCATGAATCGGTCCTGCTGGCGCTGGTGCGCAACGCCACCGCCAAGATCTCGGCCAGCGGCTATGAGACCCTGGTGCAGAAGTCGCGCGCCATGACCGGCCTGCAGGAGCCGCTGGTCAAGCGCCCCGACCTGCCGCCGCAGCTGGCCAGCAATATGTGCGAATGGGTGTCCGGCGCCCTGAAAAGCTACATCCAGACCAACTATCAGGTGGCGCCCAAGCGCGTGGATGCGGCCCTGTCCGAGGCGCGCACCGTGCTGAACAGCGAACCGCCCCGTCCCAAGGATCCGCCCGCCGACAGCGCCCAGAAACTGGTCGAGAAGCTGGCGGCCTCCGGCCAGCTCAAGGCCGGCTTCCTGATGCGGGTGCTGAGCCAGGGCCAGACCGACCTGTTCGACCTGGGCTTCGCCCGCCTGCTGGGCATGGAACTGCCCCGCTTCCGCCATACCTTCTATGAAGGCGGCGCGCGTCTGGTGGCCCTGTCCTGCCGGGCCGCGGGCATCGACCGCTCGGTCTTCCCCACCGTCTTCAACCTGTCGCGCCAGGCGCGCGGGCTGACCCTGGCGGTCGGCACCGCCGAAAGCGCCGAGGCGGAAGCGATCTTCTCCGGCTTTACCCGCCAGACCGCGCTGGATGCGCTGCACGCCGCCACCC
>CALDFO010000234.1 GCA_937942205.1 uncultured Alphaproteobacteria bacterium | reverse complement strand
TACGAGATAAGCTAGTGACTGGAGTTCAGACGTGTGCTCTTCCGATCTGCCGTGGACACGCTGCGCCCGGCGGTGCAGGCGCAGGGCGCCGCCTTCATTCTCAACGACCGTCCTGACTTGGCTGCCGAGTTGGGCTGCGACGGCGTGCATGTCGGCCAGGAAGACGCATCCTACGCCGAAGCCCGCAAGGCGCTGCCTGACGGCATCGTGGGCGTGACCTGCCATGACAGCCTGCATCTGGCGATGGAGGCGGGCGAGGCGGGCGCCGATTACGTCGCCTTCGGGGCCTTCTTCCCCACCACGACCAAGGAACCCAAGACCCGCACCGAGCCGGAAATCCTGCGCGCCTGGAGCATGGCGACGGTGGTGCCGTGTGTCGCCATCGGCGGCATCACCCTGGACAATGCCGCCGTGCTGATCGACGCCGGGGCCGACTTCCTGGCGGTCAGCGCGGGCGTCTGGGACCATGCCGACGGCCCGCGCGCCGCGGTGCGCGCCTTCAACACCCTGATGCGCTGAACGCCTGCCCTGCGCACCGCCGGTCGCGCATCAATTTGTCCTACATAATTGTATATATTACCGCCGTCAAGAATTGACCCGGCGTTATTATGTCTACACCGTAGATAATATGACGTGGGATAGTGACAGGCTGCACCGTACCGGCTTCACACTGCTGCGGCTGGGCTGCGGCGCGCTGCTGATCTGGGCTTTCCTGCTGGGCCAGTCGCCGCTGACCTTCAGCGGCACGGGCGCCGTGGCGGTCCTGACCTTCCTTTGCATCCTGACCGTTCATGAACTGGCCGTCCGCGATGTCGCTGCGGAATGGATCGCCGCCGCGACCTGCGCGGTGATGGTGGTGGGCGGCATCGGCTATGGCCTTTGGCGGCTGAGCCTGCCGCCCGCCCTCACGGGACCGCTGCGTCCCGCCAATGAGGCGATGCCGCCCGGCGCGCAAGGCGCCGATCCGGGGCCGCGGGGGCTGACCTTCCTGATGGGCGGCAACCGCCTGGCCCAGCGCGGCCCCGGCCCCTTCCACATCCTGACCGCCCAGTCCTGCCCCATCCTGTTCCTGGAACGGCGCGGCGGCGGGCTGATGGCCCAGGCGTCCTTCTACGACGGCAATGACGACATCGCGTTCCGCATCCGGGACAACCGCTATGAACCGGCCACACCGCTGGCCCTGACGGCCTACCGGCCCGATCCGCATACCCTGTTGCTGCTGGACCGGTTTCACCAGGAGGTTCTGTATATCCGCTATCTGAACCCCCGCCTGGTCCGCATCCGGGGCCGGTTCCTCTGCGGCGCCCAGCCCCAGGTCATCATCCGGGATGACACGGTGCTGCTGGGCGGGATGCGGCTTCGCGGCGTCCATCTGGGCCAGCGGCGGGACCGTTCGCGCTGCTGTACCGGCGTGGTGAACGCCGGACAAAGCCTGGTCCTGGGCGGGCGCGCCCATGCCGCGCCATAGCGGAGCCGCGGCCGCCCTTGCCGCCGGGGCGCGCGGCCTGCTAAACCCCGCCCGCTCTTTGAACCCGCCACCTTCTTCCCCTGCGCGCCCGGGAGGCGTGAACGCCCATGGCCAAGATCACCGGCAACGAAATCAGCCCCGGCACCCTGATCAGCTATAACGGCGGCCTGTGGATCGCGGTGAAGACGGTCAAGGTGAAGCCCGGCAAGGGCGGCGCCTACAACCAGGTCGAGCTCAAGAACGTCACCCAGGGCACCAAGCTCAACCAGCGTTTCCGCTCCGACGAAACGGTCGAGGAAGTGGTGCTGGACAAGAAGGACTTCCAGTTCCTCTATGCCAGCGGCGACATGCTCACCTTCATGGACATGGAGAGCTATGAGCAGATCGAACTGGCCGCCGATTTCGTGGGCGAGCAGGCCGCCTTCCTGCAGGACGGCATGAAGACCCTGGTGCAGCTTTATGAAGGCAAGCCCATCGGCATCAAGCTGCCGGTGCAGGTGACCCTGACCATCGCCGAAGCCGATCCGGTGCTGAAGGGCGGCACCGCCGCGCCGTCCTACAAGACCGCCGTGCTGGAAAACGGCCTCAAGATCCAGGTGCCGCCCTTCATCGCGGCGGGCGAACGGGTCATCGTCGCCACCGAGGACGGCAGCTATGTGCGGCGGGCCGATTAGCACGACCCTGCCCTTGTCACCTCACCCTTCGCCCCTCGACTTGCAGGAGGCTCAGGGTGAGGGCTAATTTTCAACCTCATGCTGAGCTTGTCGAAGCATGAGGCCCAGCGAGATGGAACATGGCCGCTTATACCTCCCCCCCCC
>CALDFO010000233.1 GCA_937942205.1 uncultured Alphaproteobacteria bacterium | reverse complement strand
CCCAGCTTTGTCAGCTGCGCGCCCGCATGACGCACCAGGCCCTGAAGCTGTGTCCGCTCCTGCGCCGCGCCCGCCGCATGGCGCAGGGCGGCGCGCACCACCGCCGCCATCAGGGGCGACGGGGCGGTGGAATAGATAAAGCCCCGCGCCCGGTTGACCAGGAAATCGCGCAAGACGCGCGGCAGACAGACCAGCGCCCCCGCCGCGCCCAGCGCCTTGCCGCAGGTATGCAGGGAAATGATATTGGCGGCGCCTTCCAGCGCCGCGCCCAATCCTTTTCCCTGCGCGCCATAGACGCCCGTGGCATGGGCCTCGTCCAGGACCAGCATGGCGTCATGGCGCGCCGCCAGCGCCACCAGATCGTCCAGCGGGGCGCGGTCGCCGTCCATGCTGTAGAGCGTTTCCACCGCGATCCAGGGCCGCCCTTTACCACCCCCTGGGCCGCCGTCCCGCCGCCAGCGTGTCAGGGCGTCGTCCATCGCGGTGACGTCATTGTGCGGAGTCTCGATCACCGCCGCGCCGGACAGGCGCACGCCCTCGCGCACCGAGGCATGGATCAGCGCGTCCTGGACGATCACATCGCCCTTGCGCGGCAAGGTGGACAGCAGCGCCGCGTTGGCGGCGAAGCCGGTGGGGAAATACAGCGCCGCCTCGGCGCCGAAGAAGGCGGCGGCCTCGGCCTCCAGCGCCTCATGCTCGGGATGGTTGCCGCGCAGCAGGCGCGAGCCGCCCGCGCCCGGCGGCACGCCGCGCGCCAGCGCCTCGGTCACGGCGCGCTTCAGCACGTCGGATTCCGCCAGCGCCAGGTAATCGTTGGAGGCGAAATCGCGGCCCGCCCGCGCGGTCAGCGCGCGCAACCGCCCCCGCGCGGCCAGCGCGTCCAGGGCGGACTGATGGGGATGCCTGTTCACGGGGCATGGATTCCACGCCCCTCCCCAAAGCGCAACCCGCGTCCTCCGTCCGCCGGAAAACCGGCCGCTATTCCAATGTCCGCGGGTCCGCCCGGCCCGCCTCCAGGTCGGCGACGGTGAGCCTGACCTTGTAACCCAGGGTGGATTCGGCGCTGGCGCGCCAGGCATCGGCCACCAGATCGCGCAGGGTGGAAGCCGCGACCGCGATGCGCGCCGCCGCGAAGCCACGCGAGTCCGGCGTGGGCGCATCGAAGCCGCCCGCCTTGTCCAGGTCGTAGAGCGGCGTCACCTGCCGCCAGGACTCCAGCAGGTAATCCTGCACCCGCCGCGCCACGGCGCAGGCGCAGGGCCGGTACGGCGTCAGGCGCGCCGCGATGTCGGCTTGCGAGATATGGGCGTCGACGAAATCGGTTTCGAATTTGGCGTGCAGGCCCTTCTGCGTCCCGTAACCTGCCGGGTTCGCCCCCTCGCCCCAGCCGTCATAATGGATGGAGACATGCAGCGGCTGGCTGGCGTCGCCCACGAAATGCGACCATACGCCCAGATCGTGCAGGGTGATGGCCTGACGCAGGTCCAAGGCCCGCGCATACTCCTTTCGCTGCGCCGCGGTCATCCGGAACCGATCGGCATGTTTCAGCGCTGCGCGGTTGAGGCGGACCAGCGCGAAATCCTTCACCAGTTGCTGCCAGCCGCCCATCAGGTTGTAGGGCAGAAAACCGGCCTGATACTGATTGGTGCCCACCGCGCGCAGGGCGGTGTCATAGTCACGGCGCGACGGCGGCAGCGCATCCAGCCGGGGCCCGCCCAGGATGCTGCCGTCATCCATGCCATCCACGAAATGGCCGGGATCGAGATCCCAGTCATGCGGCTGGCCCGCGCCGCGGCTGATGTCCGGCTCCTGCGCCAGTTGGCCGATGCGCCAGACCGCCTCGGGCGTCTTCAGGAAAGCGGGCGCCTCGGGCGGCAGGGTCTTCATCGCCAGTTCGCCGATCAGGCGATGGCCCTTGCCGCCCCAGGCCAGGGCCTGGCCCTGGCCCGCGGCCAGCAACAGCACCACCAGAAACCATCCGCGCATGTCGTGTCTCCCGAACGCGAAAGAACCGGCCACCCGGCCGGTCCTTTCCTTTGCTTGTCCTTTGGCTTGACCCATCCGCCTCAGAATACGGTGCGGATGGTGAACTGGAAGGTCTGCGGCGCACCGACAGTGACGTTCGGCAACGAGCCGCAGGCGCTGTTGGTGGGCAGGTTGGGGTTGAAGCAGGGCTTGGTCGAGAGGTTGCTGAAGTAACGCTCATTGAAGAGGTTGAAGGCGTTGAGCTTCAGGTAGGAGCCTTCCCAGCCCAGGTTGCCCAGATCGTAGGTGATATCGGCATCGGCCAGGAAATAGCCGGGCACCTTGAGGTCGTTGGCGTCGGTGGCCCAGCGGCTGGCGAGATACTTGCCGCCGAAACCGAAGGTCAGGCCCGACCATTTGTATTCCCAGCGCTGCGCCAGGGTCCAGTCCGGGGTCTCCACCAGC
>CALDFO010000232.1 GCA_937942205.1 uncultured Alphaproteobacteria bacterium | reverse complement strand
AAGTCCATTTCGCAGGCTTCCGCGAAGGGCAAGGTGAAGTGGTTCAACGCGACCAAGGGCTACGGCTTCGTGACCCTGGACAATGGCGGCGACGCCTTCTGTCACGCATCGGCCCTCCAGGCGACCGGGCATAGCGACGTGCCGCCCGGCACCACCATCGTCTGCGACCTGGCGGATTCCCAGCGCGGCCTGCAGGTCGTAACGGTCCATAGCGTGGATACCACCACCGCCGAAGCGCCCGCGCGCGGCCCGCGCCGCGACGGTTTCGGCGGCGGTGGCTATGGCGGCGGCGGTTATGGCGGCCACCGCGACAGCGGCCCCTCCGGCCCTATGGTGGAAGGCAAGGTCAAGTTCTTCAACGACCAGAAGGGCTTCGGTTTCGTGATGCCCGACAGCGGCAGCGGCGACATTTATCTCCATGCCAGCGCCCTGCGCCGCTCCGGCGTGCAGGCGGTCGAACCGGACCAGCGCATCCGCTATTCCACCCGCCAAGGAAATAAAGGCGTCGAAGTGGACCGGGTGGAGATTATCTAGGGGACAAGCCCGAACGGAATACGGAGGCGGCGCGGGTCAGACCGGCGCCGCCTTTTCCATATCCGGCGCGCTGTCGGGATCGTCTTCCACTTCGCGCAGGCGGGCGCGCGCCGCGGCGGCCTCGCGCTGGCGGTTCCACATGGCGGCGTAATGGCCGTTCAGCGCCAGCAGCGCGTCATGGCGGCCCCGCTCGATGATCGCGCCGTGATCGAGCACCAGGATTTCGTCGGCGTCTATCACCGTGGACAGGCGGTGGGCGATCACCAGCGCGGTGCGGTTGCGGCTGACCTCGTTCAGCGCGCTCTGGATATCGCGCTCGGTGCCGGTGTCCAGCGCGCTGGTCGCCTCGTCCAGCAGCAGGATGGGCGGATTCTTGAGAATGGTGCGGGCGATGGCGACCCGCTGCTTCTCGCCGCCCGACAATTTCAATCCGCGCTCGCCCACCATGGAGTCATAGCCCTGCGGCAGATGGGTGATGAACCGATCAATCTGGGCCAGGCGCGCCGCTTCCTGGATCTCGGCCTCGCCGGCGCCGATGCGGCCATAGGCGATGTTGTAGCGCACCGTGTCGTTGAACAGCACCGTGTCCTGGGGAACGATGCCGATCGCCGCGCGCAGAGAGGCCTGCGTGACGGCGCGGATATCCTGGCCGTCGATCGTCACCTGCCCGCTTTTGATGTCATAGAAACGATAGAGAATGCGGCTGATGGTGGACTTGCCCGCGCCCGACGGCCCCACGATGGCCACCGTCCGGCCCGCCGGCACCGTGAAGCTGATGCCCTTGAGCACGATGCGTTCGGGATCATAGGCGAACACCACATCCTCGAAGCGGATCTCGCCGCCCGACACCACCAGCGGCGTGGCGCCCGGCCTGTCCTGCACCTCGCAGGGCTGATGCAACAGGCGGAACATCGCCTCCATGTCCACCAGCCCCTGGGTGATCTCGCGATAGACCGTGCCCAGCAGATTCAGCGGCTGGTAGAGCTGGATCAGGATGGCGTTGGCCGCCACGAACAGTCCGATGGAGAACTGGCCCTGGGTGATGCCGATGGCGGTCAGCGCCATCACCAGCCCCAGCCCCAGCGCCATGATCGCCGCCTGGCCGGTATTGAGGATGGAGAGCGAAACCTGCGACTGGATCGAGGCGTCCGCGTATTTCTCCATCGAACCGCCGAAGCGGCGCGTCTCGTGCGTTTCGTTGCCGAAATACTTCACCGTCTCGAAGTTCAGCAGCGAATCCACCGCCTTGGTGTTGGCGTCGGTGTCGGACTGGTTCATCTCGCGGCGGAAGCGGATGCGCCAGCGGGTGATCCAGAAGGTGAACCAGGTATACGCCGCCACCATCACGATGGTGGACAGCGCCACCCAGGCGTTGATCTGCACCAGCAGGATGAGGCTGTAGAACACCAGCAGCAGGATGGTGGGGAAGATCGAGAACAGGGCAAAGGACAGGATGCTGTCGATGCCCTTGGTGCCGCGTTCGATCACCCGGCTCAGGCCGCCGGTCTTGCGCTCCAGATGGAAGCGCAGCGACAAGGTATGAACATGGGCGAAGGTCTCCACCGCCACCTCGCGCATGGCATGGTACTGAACCTTGGCGAAGATGCCGTCGCGCAACTGGGCGCAGGCCTGCATCAGGATGCGCGACACGATATAGGCGCCGATCAGCGACAGCACCGTGCCCAGCGCGATATTGGCCGGGCTGGGCCGCAGCTGGTCCACCGCCCAGCCGAACAGCAGCGGCGAGATGCTGGTGAAGCCGGTGGCCAGAACCAGGAAGACCACCGACACCAGCACCCGCGCCCGCAGGTCGGGACGGGCCTTGGGCCAAAGATAGGGCATCAGCCGCCACAACGGCCGAAAGGACGGCGCGCCGCTGCCCTCCTCCACCGGATGGGCCATGCTCAGTGACCCAGCCCTGCGCCGCCGCCCATATCCGCGCCGCCGAAGGTGAAGAAACCCGCGATCAGGGCAATGGCGGCCACGGCACTCAGGATCAGCAACCAGCGCGGCACGCGTTTCTCCATTGGTTTCGGCTCCCGACCTGTTTAGGAAGATGGTGCAAACGGCGCAACCCTGTTGACGGCATGAACGGCGAAACCCCGGCGATCTGCGTTTTCTGCGGCGCGTCCTTCGGCGCCGATCCGGCCTTCCGCGCCGCCGCCGACGCGCTGGGCGCGGGCCTGGCTCGGCGGGG
>CALDFO010000231.1 GCA_937942205.1 uncultured Alphaproteobacteria bacterium | reverse complement strand
CAGCACCTCGGTGCGTTGCAGATGGCGGATTTCCACCGCCAGCCGCTCCAGCGATGAGGCCACCACGCCCAGCGCCGCGAAAAAGGCGGCATGGCGGTCGCGCGGAATCACCTGGGTGGAAACCGGCTCCACCGTCAGGCCCATGGCCTTGGCGACATGCTCTTCCACCGCGGGATTGATGTTGGCGAAGGTGCCCACCGCGCCGGAAATGGCGCAGGTGGCGATCTCGGCCCGCGCCGTCACCAGCCGCGCCCGGGCGCGGGTGAATTCGGCATAATAGGTGGCCAGCTTGACGCCGAAGGTGGTCGGCTCGGCATGGATGCCGTGGCTGCGCCCGATGGTGGGCGTCATCTTGTATTCCAGGGCGCGCTTCTTGAGGGCGGCCAGCAGGGCGTCGGTGTCGGCGATCAACAGGTCGGCGGCGCGGGCCAGCTGCACATTCAGGCAGGTGTCCAGCACATCCGAGCTGGTCATGCCCTGATGGACGAAGCGCGCTTCCGGTCCCACGATCTCGGACAGATGGGTCAGGAAGGCGATCACGTCATGCTTGACCTCGGCCTCGATGGCGTCGATCCGCGCCACATCGAAGGTGGCGGTGCGGCCTTTTTCCCAGATTTTCGCGGCGGCGTCCTTGGGCACCACGCCCAGTTCGGCCAGCTTGTCGGTGGCATGGGCCTCGATCTCGAACCAGATGCGGAACTTGGTTTCGGGCGACCAGATGGACACCATCTGCGCGCGGGCATAGCGGGGGATCATGGGAGCACCGTGAAGTTTGCAGGTGCTTCTAACGTGTCCCCGGCAGCGGCGAAAGAGCGCTGATTAGTCAATAAATTCAGGGCATTGGACATCATATCCGCGTCTCTCGCACCGGCGGGGCGAAAAACGCCCGTCCTGCCGGTTTCGCGCTATCATGGACGCGGAAACCGCAAGGGAGGCGCCCATGACCATCACCGCAGCCCAGGCCCGCGCCGCGCGCGCCCTGGTGCAATGGCCCCGCGATCATGTCGCCCGTCTGGCCGGTCTGGAGGTCGCCCTTCTGGAGGCCATCGAACAGGGCCGGGCGGAACTGGACGCGACGATCGCCGAGCGGCTGCAAAACGCCCTGGAATCCGGCGGCGCGCTGTTCATTCCGGAAAGTGACGACCGGGGCGTCGGCGTGCGCCTGAAATTCAGCAGCATCGTCGTGCAGGCCATCGACAGCTGGGAAGACGAAGGCGGCGCGGTCGGCTCCGACGACGTCTAGCCGCAGCCCGCAGCCATAGCCCGGTTCCGCCCCCATTGTTCCCCGCGCGCCTTTTGCTATTTTGCCGCGGGGTTTGCGGTGCGTCGCGCCAGATGGGGCATACATGAACGTCTTTTCCGGGGCCGCGCGGTGCGGTGTGGCCGCCGCCGTCATCCTGTCTGTGTTGAACCCGGCTCACGCCCAGCCCGCGCCCGCCACCTATTGGGTCTGTTCCATCATCGTGCCCACCTCGCTGGAGCCGCCGGTGATGGATTACATCATTAGCGATGTCTTCCAGGATCAGACGTCCAAGGCGGCGGAAGAGGCCGCCCAGGCACGCTATGCTGACGGCATCATGGCCGCCGCGAAATCAGCCGGTCATGCACTGGTCAGCGGCGTGCCAACAGAGAAAGTCGATCCCTATTGCGAGGCGCGGGAT
>CALDFO010000230.1 GCA_937942205.1 uncultured Alphaproteobacteria bacterium | reverse complement strand
GGCAGGCGCGACGCGGCGCTGTTCAAGGCCAATGCCGAGGCGGTGGGCTCGCGCGTGTCCTCCGCGCGCATCCACGATCCGGCGGTCAAGCAGCGCCTGGCGGCGGTGACGCCGGACATGGCCCGGCGCAAGACGCCCTTCCAGGAACGCATCGCCATCCAGCAGGCGTTGCTGAAGCTGCCGCTGCTGCCGACCACCTCGATCGGCTCGCTGCCCCAGACCAAGGAAATCCGCGAATTGCGGGCGGCCTTCAAGAAGGGCGGCCTGGATCAGGCGGCATATGAAAAGAAGCTGGAAGACCTGACCGCCGAGGCGATGCGCTGGCAGGACAAGATCGATATCGACGTGCCGGTGCATGGCGAGTATGAGCGCAACGACATGGTGGAGTATTTCGGCGAGCAGTTGAAGGGCTTCGCCTTCACCGAACGAGCCTGGGTGCAGTCCTACGGCTCGCGCTGCGTCAAGCCGCCGATCATTTTCGGCGATGTGTCGCGCCCCGAACCGATGACGGTGCGCTGGACCCAGATGGCCCAGAAATACACCGCCAAGCCGGTCAAGGGTATGTTGACCGGCCCGGTCACCATCCTGCAATGGAGCTTCGTGCGCGACGACCAGCCGCGCGAGCAGACCTGCCGCCAGATCGCGCTGGCTATCCGCGACGAGGTGGTGGACCTGGAAAAGGCCGGGGTGAAGATCATCCAGATCGACGAAGCGGCGCTGCGCGAGGGTCTGCCGATCCGCAAGTCGGAATGGCAGCACTATCTGGACTGGGCGGTGGACTCCTTCCGCCTCACCGCCAGCGGCGTGAGGACCGAAACCCAGATCCACACCCATATGTGCTATTCGGAGTTCAACGACATCATCGCGGCGGTCGCCGCCATGGATGCCGACGTGATCTCCATCGAGACCTCGCGCTCGGCCATGGAGCTGCTGGACGCCTTTGTGGAGTTCAAATACCCGAACGATATCGGCCCCGGCGTCTATGACATCCACAGTCCGCGCGTGCCGAGCCAGGAGGAGATGGAGAACCTGCTCGACAAGGCGCTGAAGGTGCTGTCGCCCCAGCAGCTCTGGGTCAATCCCGACTGCGGCCTCAAGACCCGCGGTTGGAAGGAAGTCGAACCGGCGCTGATCTCGATGGTCGCGGCGGCCAAGACTGTCCGCAAGCGCCTGCAAGGCGCGAACGAACGTCCCACCGCCTGACGCCACCCCGCATACCGGAAAATGGCCCCGCGCAGGCGGGGCCATTTTTTTGTGGAAGGGTTCCCGCCGTCAGGGCATGGTCCGCCGAGGAGGCCGATCCTCGATGACCAAGCTGCTTGTCCTCGCTTTGCTGTTGCCGTCCGCCGCCGCGCTGGCGCAAGCCGCCAACCCGCCGCCCAATCCCTTGCCGAGGCCCGAGCTGACCGAAGTCTGGTCGCCGGTCCCGCCCAAGGTGACGCCGGGCGCGACGATCGGCCAGCCGCCGTCCGACGCCATCCTCCTGTTCGACGGCAAGGATCTGTCGGGTTGGGAAAGCGTCAAGGGCGGCCCCGCGCCCTGGACGGTTCGGGACGGCGCTCTGCTGATCCCGCCGAAATCGGGCGCCATCCAGACCCGGGAAAAATTCGGCGACGTGCAGCTGCATGTCGAATGGATGGTCCCGATGCTGCCGCCGGACCGCAAGGGGCAGGATCGTGGCAACAGCGGCATCTTCCTGCAGGGCCTGTACGAGGTGCAGGTGCTCGACACGCTGGACAACCCCACTTATGTCAACGGGCAAGCGGGCTCGATCTACAAACAGTATGCGCCGCTGGTGAATGCCCAGCGGCCCGCGCCGCAATGGCAGTCCTACGACATCGTCTATATGGCGCCACGCTTCTATGGCGACGGCAGCCTGGCCGAACCGGCCCGCATGACCATCTTCCTCAACGGCGTGCTGGTGCAGAACAATGTTCCGCTGCGCGGTCCCACCGAGTATCGCGGCATCCCGCTGTACAAGGCGCATGGCGACGGGCCGATCCAGCTCCAGGATCACAACAATCCCGTGCAGTATCGCAACATCTGGCTGCGTAAACTCTAGCCGCCAAAGCGCAAAGCCCGCGCGGTTTTCCGCACGGGCTTCGGCATCACAAGGGCAGTGCGTTTTACTGCGCGGCGGTCGCCGGCGCCGGAGCCGGCGCGGTGGCCTGCTGCGCCGGAGCGGCGGGCGTCGCGGCGGCCTTCTTGGCCGCCTCTTCGGCATCCTTCTTGTTCATTTCTTCCAGCATTCGGGCGTCCGCAGCGGCGGCGCGGCGCGCCTTGGCTTCGTCCGTCTGGAGTTGCCAGCGGCTCTGCGCCAGCGCCGGGGTGGCGGCCGCCACGGCCAGAAGGGCAATCAGGGCAAGTTTGGTGGTCATGGACGTTCCTCGGATGTTGTATTTGTTTGTCGCAAGGTTGCCACAAAATCCAGGCCGCGCAACAGCAATCTGCAACGGGATTGCCTGGCGGTTCCGGCCGGGGTAGGGACGGACCATGCCCCTGCATATTATCAAACTTTGTGTCGGTTGCGACACGCTCGCGGACCTGGCGGACTGGCAGAAACAGCGGCTCAAGGACCTCAAGGCCAAGGGGAAAAAGCCGGAACTCGTCCATGTCACCCGCATGACGCCCAAGCGCGGCCCGGAGATTCTGGACGGCGGGTCGCTGTACTGGGTCATCAAGGGCCAGATTGCTGCACGGCAAAAAATCTTGGGCATCCGCGAAACGAAAAAGAACGGCGTGCCGCATTGCGGGCTGGTGCACCACCCCAAACTGATTCCCGTCAGTCCGCGCCCGCGCCGGGCCTTCCAGGGCTGGCGCTATCTGGAGGGCGCGGACGCGCCGCCGGACCTGGCCCAGACCAAGGGCGCCACCGGCCTGCCCGAATCCCTGCAACGGGAACTGGCGGCGTTGGGACTTCTGTAGACGCATCCTCCCCCCCTTTGCGTGCGAAGCACGCATCAAAGGGACAGGTGGTTTCAGCGTGCGAAGCCGACCCTTTTGGGAGGCGAACGAAAGCTGAAACCGGAGGAGGTCAAACCTCAAAATTATCGATCAGCCGCGTCGCGCCGATCTTGGCGGCGGCCAGGATCCGCGCCGGGCGGTCCAGCGTCGTCAGCGGCGCCAGGGTCTGTGCGTCACGAATGGCGACATAATCCACCGAGTCAAATCCCGCCGTCCGCAGCGATGCCGCGCCCGCCGCTTCCGCCGCGGCGATGCCGTCCTGGCGCGCCCGGGCGGCGGCGTCTTTCAGGATACCACTCATCCGGCCCGCGACCTGGCGTTGGGGCGGCGACAGATAGGCGTTGCGCGACGAGCGCGCCAGCCCGTCCGGCTCGCGCTGGGTCGGCGCGCCGAGTATGCGGGTGGGCAGGGCCAGGTCGCGCGCCAGCCGTTTCACCACCAGAAGCTGCTGGTAATCCTTCTCGCCGAACACCGCGATGTCGGGCGCGGCGGCGATCAGCAGCTTGGCCACCACGGTGGCGACGCCGGAAAAGAAATGCGGGCGGAAATCGCTTTCCAGCCCGGCGGCGGGGCCACCCACGGTGATGCGGGTGGCGTCGCCGTCGGGATACATCTCCCGCGCGGTGGGCGCGAAGACAACGGCCGCCGCGCCGTCCAGCGTTTGCAGGTCGGCGTCCAGGGTGCGCGGATAGGCGTCGAAATCCTCGTGCGGCGCGAACTGGGTGGGATTGACGAAGATCGACACCACCACATGCGCGGCGTGGCGGCGCGCCTCGTTCACCAGGGACAGGTGCCCGTCATGCAGCGCGCCCATGGTGGGCACCATGCCAATCGGGTTGGGGCCGATCGAGGCGGTGCGCAAGTCCGCCAGCGCCTGGCGCAGATCGGCGATGGTGTTGACGAGACG
>CALDFO010000229.1 GCA_937942205.1 uncultured Alphaproteobacteria bacterium | reverse complement strand
TCGATGAAGCTGGTCAGGACATTGTCCAGCATCCGCAGCACGTCCTCGACAAAGCCCTCCTGCTCGGCCCACTGGTCCCAGGTCTCGATGTTCAGCGACGACAGGCAGCAGACCGCGGTGCGCTCCTTGCCGTCGTGATCGGCGCCGGTCGGCAGGGTGATCTCGCTGCACAGGTTGGAGGTGTTGACCTTGAGCCCCAGCTCGCGCTGGTGCTTGGGCAGCGCCTGGTTCACATGGTCGATGTTCAGGATATAGGGCTCGCCGGTCTGCAGGCGGGTCTCCAGGATGCGCTGCCAGAGCTGGCGGGCGTCCACCTCGCGCAGCACGGTCTGATCCTTGGGCGAGCGCAGGCCGAAGGGCTTGCCTTCTTTGACGCATTCCATGAATTCGTTGGTGATGTTGATGCCGTGATGCAGGTTCAGGCCCTTGCGGTTGAAGTCGCCCGACGCCTTGCGGATTTCCAGGAATTCCTCGATTTCCGGATGGGTGATGTCCAGATAAACCGCCGCCGAGCCGCGCCGCAGCGAGCCCTGGGAGATCGCCAGGGTCAGCCCGTCCATCACATGGATGAAGGGAATGATGCCGCTGGTCTTGCCGGTCTTCACCTTTTCGCCGATCGAGCGGACCTTGCCCCAATAGGTGCCGATGCCGCCGCCATTGGAGGCGAGCGCCACATTCTCGTTCCAGACACCCACGATGCCGTCCAGGGAATCGGGCACGTCGTTGAGGAAGCAGGAAATCGGCAGGCCGCGCGTGGTGCCGCCGTTGGACAGGATGGGGGTGGCGGGCATGAACCACAACCGGCTCATGTAATCGTACAGCCGCTGGGCATGGGCGACATCGTCGGCATAGGCACAGGAGACGCGGGCGAACATGTCCTGGAACGACTCACCCGGCATCAGATAGCGGTCGGTCAGGGTGGCCTTGCCGAACGGCGTCAGCAGGGTGTCGCGGCCGCGGTCCAGCACCAGGTCCGACGGCTTGGGCCGGGGCGCCAGCGGATAGGGCAGCGGCGGCTGGCCGTTATGGCGGGAATCGTCCTGCAACAGATCACCCTGTTTCTGGTCCCCAGAATCGATCACAGAGGCGGCCACAGGGGCTGCCACGGGCGCCTCCGCCGGGGTTTCGGTAACGGTACGGGTCACCACCACCGAGCGTTCCAGCACCCGTTCCTGGGGCGACTGCACCACCACCTGGCCGTTGGTGTCGAAATCGCCTTCCAAAATGGATTTACCAAGTGCGGACATGGGAAGCCCCCTAAAATACTGCGTGCGGGGGACAGAAGCCCGGCGGCGGAATCCCCTGGCAAAGGGACTCAACCGTTTTTGCGTCCTAACCCCAAAATATGACGTTGCCGAGAACCTCAGCGCCTATATCTGGTGCTGATTTGAGGGATGGGTCAAGGGGACATTTCTACTCACAGGGCGGATTTTTCGCTTGTGGACACAAGTGTGAATGACCGTTCCGGGCCAGCGCCCACGGCCATCGCGCGAACCCCGAAGGCCCTGTGGATAAGCTCTTCTGTGAGCGAATCGGTGTCGCCCACCACCCCACCGTCCACAACTACGACGACCCGGCTGGCATGGCGCGCCGCCAGGGTCAGATCGTGCAACGAAGCGATCACCAAAGCCCCGTTCCGGGCGAAGTCCGACAGCAGGTTCATGCTGGTCATGGCATGGCGGGGATCCAGGCCGGTGATGGGTTCGTCCACGATCAGGATGGCGGGTTCCGACACGATGGCGCGCGCCAGCATGGCGCGGGCGAATTCGCCGCCCGACAAGGTCGTGGCCGCCTGGTCACGCTGGCCCGACAGCGCGCAGGCCGCCAGCGCCCGGTCTATCGCGGGCCGCAGGCTCTGCGGCAGGCCGCCGGTCGCCGGCAGGCGGGGCGTCAGGCCCAGCGCCACCAGCCGCTCCACCGGAATGGGCCATTCCAGCCGGGGCGATTGCGGCAGATAGGCACGGCGGGCCGCCAGTTGACGGGCGGACAGCGCGCGCAGCGGCCCGGCGTCCAGCAGCACCCGGCCCGCATCCGGCGTCAGAAGCCCGGCCAGCACTTTCAGCAGAGTGGACTTGCCCGCGCCATTGGGGCCGATCACCGCGATGAACTCGCCCGCATGGGCCTGCAACGAGACGCCGTTCAGGATCGGGCGTCCCCTCCCCGGCCGCGTCACCGTGATGTTCTCAGCCGCTAAAATGGTCATGGCGCCACCTTGCGGATGCGGACCACCAGCCAGAAGAAGAAGGGCGTGCCCAGAAGGCTGGTGAAGACACCCAGCCGCAATTCGGGATTGGTGTGCACCAGCCGGGCGGCGATGTCGGCGCAAAGCAGCAGCACCGCCCCCGCCAGCGCCGCCGGCAGTAACACCCGCGACGGCTGATGGCCCACCAGCGGCCGCGCCAGATGCGGCGCCACCAACCCGATGAAGCCGATCGCGCCCACCACCGAGGTCACCGCGCCCACGCTGAGCGCCGTGCCCGCCACCACCAGCGCCGCCAGCCGCGCCAGGTTCACGCCCAGGCTCTGGGCCTGCGTCTCGCCCAGCGCCAGCGCGTCCAGCGCGCGCCCGGTCACCGCCAGCAGCGCCCCGCCCGCGACGACAAAGGGAATGACCAGCAGCACCTGCGTCCAGTTCTTGTCGGCCAGCGATCCCAGCAGCCAGGACATGATCTCATAGGCGGCATAGGGATTGGGGGCGAAGTTCAGCGCCAGGGCGATGCCCGCCGCCGCCAGGCTGGACACCGCCGCGCCCGCCAGCACCAGCGCCACGGTGCCGCCGCCCTTCCATCCCTGACCCAGCGCGAAAGTCAGGGCGCAGGCCGCCGTCGCGCCCACCATGCCCATCAGCGGCCCGATGACGGGCGACAGGGCCGACAATCCCAGATTCAGGCCGAAATAGATGGCGATCACCGCCCCCAGCGCCGCGCCGCCGGACACGCCCAGCAGCGCCGGTTCGGCCAGCGGATTGCGGGTGAAGCCTTGCAGCACCGCGCCGGAAAACCCCAGCACCGCGCCCACGATCAGCGCCAGCACGGTGCGCGGCAGGCGGATATCGTTCACGATCAGCGCCGCCAGGGTGTCGCGCTGCTGGAGCGCGTCCAGCAGCGCGGAGGGCGGCAGCCAGACCCGCCCCGCCAGCAGCGAGGCGGCGAAGGCCAACGCCATCGCCAGCAACAGCGCAAGGTTCAGCCGGTTCATCGTTGCATGGCCTTCAGCAGATCGGCCTGCAACCGCCGCGTCACCTGGGCGGCGGCCGGGACGCCGCAGCCATACAGGGGCGCATACAGGATGCGCCGCCCGGCATAGCGTTTCATCAGGGCGGGATGATTGTCCTGATCCGTGCGCAGGCTGGCCGTGCCGCGATACGTGTCGCCATAGACCAGCACATCGGGATCGGCGGCGATCAGCGATTCCACATCGTAATAGCCCATGCCGCTTTTCACGATGCTGACGCCGCCCGCCGCATCCAGCATGGCGCCGAACAGGCCGCCCGCGCCGGGCACATAGCCGCCATTGCCCCATTCGGCGACCCGGATCGGCTTGGCGGGACGGCGCGCCTTGACCACGGCCAGGTCGGCATCCATGCGGGCGATCAGCGCCTCGCCCCGCGCCGTCTCGCCCAGCGCCCGCGCCACCATGCGGGTAACGGCGCGGATCTGCTCGAACGTCTCGGCGGGCGGAACGTCCAGCACCCGCACGCCGCTTTTGGCCAACAGCGCCCGCATGGAAGCGGGCATGTAAGGATCGGTGAGGATGAGATCGGGCCGGGTGGCGAGGATTTCCTCGGCGCTGCCGTGATTGACGGCAACCTGTGCGGCCTGCGGCCAGAAACGCAGCGCCGCCGGTTCGTGGGACATGAAAGTGACGGAGGCAATCCGAGCGGGCGGCACAAGGTCCAGCAGCAGCGCGTCGGTGCAGATTTTCAGCGACATCACCCGCATCGGCCTTGCGGGCATGGATGCGGCCATCGCCTGTCCATTCAGGACGAACAGGATGATGGCCGCGACCCATTTCATGCTTAGAGGTTCACCTTGATGCCCGCATAGGCGCCCAGCCCCGGACGCAGGAAACCTTCCGGCGACTGGTAGCTGGTGTCAAACAGGTTCTCCACCCGGCCGAACAGGCTGAAGGTTTCGGTCAGGCGATAGCTGGCGGCCAGGTCCATGGTGACATGCCCATCCTGCTTGAGGCGCGGGATGGAGAAGTCGCGGTTGCCGTCGATCTGTGGCCCGATATAGAGCAGCGTGGCGTCCAGCGTCAGATCGTCGGTCGCCAGCCAGTCGGCGGTGGCGGCCAGCTTGTGACGCGGGCGGCGCAGCAGCGCCAGCCTGGTGCCCGCATCGATCGCATCGGTATAGGTCCAGTCGGCGCGCAGGTTCAGCGTCTCCAACGCCTGCCAGGCGATGAAGCTTTCCACGCCCTGGGTGCGGGCGCGGCCGATATTCGCCAACTGGAAGGTCGGCGCGGGGCCGGACACGATCAGGTTGCGGATATTGTTGTGGAACCAGGTGGCGCCCGCCGTCACCGCACCGCCCAGCAGGTCCTGCTCCACGCCCACATCATAGCCGAAGCTGGTTTCGGGCTTGAGGGCCAGGTTGCCGCCAAAGGTGCCGTAAAGCTGTTGCAGCGACGGCGCCTTGAAGCCGGTGCCGGCGCTGCCCTTCAGGCGCGTGCCGGTGTCGCCGATCGCCCAGGAGGGGGCGATGCGCCAGGTGACGCGGTCGCCGAAGCGGCTGTTGTCGTCATAGCGTATGCTGGCGCTGTTGGTCAGGCCATTGCCGAAATCCGACTGGATGGCGGCGAAACCCGCATGGGTGGTGATGCCCTGACCGGTCACCGTGGGGAAGCCGAATTGCAGGTTGCTGTGGATGGCGTCGCGCGCATGTTCGGCCCCCAGCACCAGCGTCTGGCCTTCGGCCAGACCCAGATTGCCCTGCCAGTCCAGCTTCACCCGGTCGCCGATGTCGCGGCTGTCGCCATTGTCGGGATCCTGGGCGGCGATGATGGTGCTGCCATAGGCCAGGCCCAGCGTCTGGTCGAAGCGGCCGTCCCACAACACCAGATGCGCCACGCCGCGCGTCTGATAGCTGATGGTGGCGATGCGGGTGCGCGTCGGCGACGGGAAGGAACTGAAAGTGAGGAAGTTGAAGGCGTCGCCGGTGATCTTGCCCAGGCTGCCCGCGTAGCGCGCCGTCAGGCCGATGTCGAAATTCTCCGCCAGGTCATAGCCCAGCTTGGTGCTGGCGCTGAGATTGTCATAGGAATCGTCGTTGCGGCGCTGGCCCGGCGGCAGGAGATTGAGCGGCGTCACCGGCGTGCCCGACGCCAGCACATGCTGCACGGTTCCGGCGTAATGGAAGCCGCCGTCCGAACCGGAAATCGAGGCGGACTGGTTGAAGGTGCCGAAGGAGCCGCCTTCCAGGCTGCCGCGCACGCTGAGGGGGCCTTCGCCGCCGCGGGTGGTGATCGAAATCACGCCGCCGATGGCGTCCGAGCCATACAGCGCGCCCTGCGGGCCGCGCAGCACTTCCACCCGCGTGATGTCGCCCGACAGCAGCTTGGAGATATCCGCCGCGCCGCTGGAGGTCGCCGGATCGGCCATGTCGATGCCGTCGATCAAGAGCTTGGTATGGTTGGAATTGGTGCCGCGCATGAAGATCGAGGTCTGGCCGCCCGCGCCGCCGGTCTGGGTGAGGGTCAGGCCGGGCACGGCGCGCAGCACATCGGGCAGCGTGCGCTGCTGGCGCGCCTCGATCTGCTCGCCGGTGATCACCGTGATGCTGCTGGCGACCTGGGAGATCGGCGTCGGCAGGCGGGTGGCGCTGACCACGATCTGCTCGTTGCCGCCCTGCATGGCGCTCTGGGCGAAAGCGGGGGCGCAGAGCGCCAGCAGCGCGGTGGTCGTGAAAAAGGACTTACGCATATTCATCTCCTGAACGGAGACGCCGGACGGAACTTGTAAAGGGACCTTGCCCCCGCGCGGCGACTCCAACTTCGTCGCCGCTGCGGTTCACCCCGCTGCGCCCCGCGCACCCCGGCAGGACACAAGACGACGGCGCAAGGCAGGTTTCCTGGCTTGCCGGGTCACCGCTCGGTCCACCTTCCCGGGACATTCCCAGTGGTCTTCGGACTTCGCTCACCGGCGACAGTTGCGGGGGCAGCCGCGGATTGGTTCCGCGTTCCCTAAACCTTGCTCCTGGGCGGGCTTATGATGCGGTGCGGCGGCGCGGTCAAGTCAGGCGGGGCTGGTTGGGGGCGCGCGGCTTCCATTTGTAGAAACGCAGCGAATTCCTCCAGAAATATTTTTCCGCCTCGTCCCGCGTGCGGGTGGCGAAATAGGCCCGCGCCAGCGCCACGATCTGCACCGGAGTCGCCACGCCCCAGGTTTCGGGCCAGTTGGTGCCGAACACCACCCGGTCGGGGCCGAAACAGCCCATCAGCACGTCCAGCCGGTCCTTGACGGCGGCCAGGCCCCGGGCCGGGCTGTCGCGGTTCTCGATATCCGACAGCTTGCCGTAGATATTGGGCCGCTGGGCGATCTCGCGCAGCACCGCGTCATAGGCGCGCTGTTCCTCCGGCCTGGGATTCAGGTGCGGCATGTGATCGAGCATGATGCGGAGCGACGGGATTTTGTCGTTCAGCTTCACCATGCCTTCCAGCAGCGCCACGGTGGGATTGCAGGTGTCCATCACCAGGTCGGCGTC